>CAJOOY010000029.1 GCA_905236385.1 uncultured Spirochaetia bacterium | reverse complement strand
TAGAAAAACTGTTTTAAAACTACTTCAGGACATGAAAGTGCCGTCTGCCTTGAGAATCCGCGTACCGGTTATCTGTGATGAAGAGGGCGTATGTGCAGTTGCAGGTGAGCTTTTTGGAGGTAGAAACAGAGTTGCATTAAGGTTCCTTGGAGTTAAGGAGACTGTTTACGTGAAGTTTGGGCTTTGACTTGTCTAGTTAGTTTAAAATAAGTATATTTTTGAAAGAGGTTATATAAATGGATGAAGAAATCAAGAAAGATGACAAGATAAATACTCAAGAGCCTCCAACAGAAGAACAGCATAAGGAAGAGCAGCCGAAAGCTGAGCAGCCTCAGGAAGAGCAAAAGCCTGAGAAGAAAGCTTCTAAGGGAGACGACTACTGGCATCCAAGAGATGCTTCTTTTGAACCAGGAAGAAACCAGTCAAACAAGTCTGGCTCTGGTCCGGAAGGAAGTGGAGGTGGTTTTTCTCCACTTGGTTCTCATAAAAACAGGATTGGACTGGGCATTTTTGCAGCTATTCTTCTTGTGTTCATGTTCACAATCTTCTCTTCAAGAAATACTAGCACTGAAGTTACATATTCTGCTTTTAAAGAAGCAGTTACCAGAGGCGTAATTGAGAGCGTGGATATTAAGGCAGACTCAACCATCTACTTCTCAACTGGTGGAAATGATTACAAGACAAGAATTCCTATGCAGGATTCTACTCTTCTGTCCTTCCTCGAGGAAAACGGAGTAACAATTAGCAGTAGCGAGCAGGAAATATCTATTCTTGCTGTTCTTCTTGAACTCCTGCCGTGGATTTTCATAATCGGCTTCTATGTTATGCTGATGAAAAGTGCTTCCGGAAGCGGACAGCTCATGCAGTTCGGAAAGAGCCACGCAAAGCAGTTTACGGACAAAGATGTAAAGATCAAGTTCAAAGATGTGGCTGGTCAGAAAGAAGCTAAGTATGAACTTGAAGAAGTTGTAGAGTTCCTGAAAAATCCGAAGAGCTTTAATGAAATTGGAGCTAAGATTCCACGCGGAGTTCTCCTTGTAGGACCTCCGGGAACTGGTAAAACCCTGATAGCTAAGGCAGTTGCAGGAGAGGCTGGAGTTTCATTCTTCCACACCTCCGGTTCTGACTTTGTTGAAATGTTTGTCGGTATGGGTGCTGCCAGGGTGAGAGACCTCTTTGATCAGGGCAGAAAGCACGCTCCATGCATTCTTTTCATAGATGAAATAGATGCAGTTGGAAGGTCCCGTGGAAGCGGTCTTGGTGGCGGACATGATGAAAGAGAGCAGACACTGAACCAGATTCTTGTTGAGATGGACGGTTTTGATACCACTGCTGGAGTTATTGTCATTGCCGCTACCAACAGAGCAGACGTTCTTGACCCAGCTCTCCTCAGACCGGGACGTTTTGACAGACAGGTTGCTATTACTCTTCCGGATATTCAGGAAAGAGAAGACATTCTTAAGATTCACGCGGCTAAGGTCAAGCTTGACAGCAGCGTGGATCTCAGAAGAATTGCCCGTGCAACTCCAGGAGCTAGCGGAGCAGATTTGGCAAACCTTGTTAATGAAGCTGCTCTTTTTGCTACCCGTGCAAAGAGAAAGAGCGTCCTGATGGAGGATTTTGAGCAGGCCAGGGACAAGATGGTTCTAGGAGTGGCAAAAAAGAGCCACGTCATGAAGGATGAAGACAAGAGAATGACAGCCTATCATGAAGCCGGACATGCACTTTTGTACTACTACCTGCCGGATATTGATCCTCTGTATAAGGTAACCATTATTCCTCATGGGAATGCCGGTGGTGTGACAATGGGACTACCGGAAGATGACGTTAATTATTACAAGAAGAGCACATTGCTCAGCCATATAACCATGGCCATGGGTGGCTACGTGGCCGAAGAGATTATCAACGGCCAGACCTCTACAGGGCCCAGCTCAGATATTAAGCAGGGGACAGAGATTGCAAGGCGCATGGTAACAGAGTGGGGCATGAGTGATCTTGGTTTTATCTCTCTCGGAAGCGAAGGGGAGCCACTATTCCTCGGACGCGAGATAGCTACCCACAAGGATTTCTCAGATTTCACTGCAGAGAGGATAGACAAGGAGATCCAGAAGATTCTCAACAGCTGTCTTTCTGAAGCCAGAAGACTTCTTAAAGAGCACAAGGACCAGCTTGATAAGCTTGCTGCAGAGCTCATGGTTAAGGAAACTCTTGATGATTCAGAAGTCAGAGCCCTTCTTGGATTCGAGGCCATTGGTCCGAAGAATACAGATCTGACAGACTAAGGTAGACTATGGTTGACTCCGCTCACAAAAGAAATTTCTGCATTATTGCACACATAGACCACGGGAAAAGCACCCTTGCCGACAGATTCATAGAAAAGGCAAGGCTGGTCACTTCCCGTGGCCCTGCACAGACTCAGATTCTGGACAGTATGGATATTGAGCGTGAGAGGGGAATTACAATCAAAAGTCAGGCTGTGACAGTCCCGTATGTGGCTAAAAACGGGGAGTCCTATGAACTGAACCTGGTAGATACTCCGGGTCATGTTGACTTTTCCTATGAGGTCTCTAGGGCCATCTCTTCCTGTGAGGGAGCTCTCCTTTTAATTGACGCAACTCAGGGCGTTGAGGCTCAGACACTTGCTAACCTCTACATGGCCGTGGAACACGGACTGGAGATTATTCCTGTTATTAACAAAATAGACCTAGCCAGTGCCGACATACCTTCCTGCCTGAACCAGATAGATAATGATTTAGGACTTGATTCTTCCATGGCCGTTCAAGTCAGTGCCAAGACAGGACAGGGCGTTGATGATTTATATGAGGCTATTGTAAACCTCATTCCTTCACCTGTAGGAAAATCTGAAGACCCCCTTAAAGCTCTGATCTTTGACAGCCACTACGACCCGTACAGAGGGGTTGTTGTTCATTTCCGTATTTTTGAAGGCTCAGTGACAGAAGGCCAGGAAATAATGTTCATGAACAGCAAGGCTGTCTACAAGGTTGAGGAAGTCGGAGTTTTCCAGCTTGATCTGATTAGGACAAAGACCTTAAGCGCAGGAGATGTGGGCTACTTCATTGCAGGAATCAAAACTATCAGTGATATCAGGGTTGGAGATACCGTAACTCTTGCTTCCCGCCCGGCCGGGAATCCTTGTGAAGGCTTTAAGGAAGTGAAGCCCGTAGTCTTTTCTTCAATCTATCCAGTTGATTCCAACGACTATGAGGAACTACTGGACGCAATTGAGCGTCTTAAACTTAATGATGCTTCTCTTGTCTATGAGAAAGACAGCAGTGCTGCCCTAGGCCAGGGCTTCAGATGTGGCTTTCTGGGCCTGCTGCACCTAGAGGTAGTGCAGGAGAGAATAGAGCGCGAGTTTGATTTGTCAATTGTCTTTACTTCTCCATCTGTCAGATATCTCATCCACATGAAAAACGGAGAAGACCTCTATGTGGATAACCCAATGGATTACCCGGAGCCCATGAGAATCGATTATGCTGAAGAGCCGTATATTAAGGCCAGTATCATCTCTCCGGCTACATACCTGGGTGTTATCATCAGTCTCTGTTTAGAGAAGCGCGGTATCCAGACTTCTTTGACTTACATAGATGAAAAGCGTGTAGAACTCATATACGAAATGCCTCTCAGCGAGGTTCTCTTTGAGTTCTATGACAGGCTCAAGTCCGTTTCCAGAGGCTATGCCTCGTTTGACTATGAGGTAACCGGTTACAAGAGAACTGACCTGGTTAGAATGGATATTCTTGTAAACGGAGAGCCGGTAGATGCTCTAAGTCAGCTTGTTTTCAGACAGGGAGCTGTACAGCGTGGCAGACAGATCTGTGAAAGACTTCAGACTGAAATTCCCCGTCAGCAGTTTAAAATTCCTATCCAAGCCGCAATTGGTGGTAATATAATAGCACGTGAGACAATCAATGCTTACAGAAAAGATGTTACCGCCAAGTGTTATGGTGGTGACATTACCCGTAAGAGAAAACTTCTTGAAAAACAGAAAGAAGGAAAGAAGAGAATGAAACTTGTCGGAAATGTCGAGATTCCTCAGCGTGCCTTCCTTGCTGTTCTCAAGAGCAACGATGAGGAAAGATAGTGCAAGAGATTACCGAGTACACATTCAGAAACGGAGATTATTCATTCTCAATTCTCAACCGCGGAGCCCACGTTTCATCTATCTGTGTTCCGGACAGAAACGGGAAGGTTGAAAACGTGGTTCTTACATTTAAAGACTGGAAAAACAACCCGGAAAACCTACTGGCCGGTAAGGGCTGCTTGAATTTCATTGTGGGGCGTTTTGCAAACCGTATAAGTGGTCCTTCATTCAAACTGGGTGGCAAAACATACACCTTCAAGGGGAATCAGGGGGACGTGATGTGTCACTGCGGAGAAAACAACTTTGCCAAAAAGTTCTGGGAAGTGAGAAAGATAGACAACGGTTTCCTCTGCCACTTGAGAGTGCACGAAGCAGATGATGGCTTTCCAGGAACTATGGACACCTGGGTTAAATACACCATGACAAGCGGTGGAAACTTCACCATCCATTACAAGGCTCTCTGCTCGGAAGACTGCCCAATTAACCTCACAAGCCACATCTACTTTAACCTCAGCGGAGACTTTAACAAGGATATTTTAAAAGAGAAGGCTGTTTTTGATTCTATGTCTCTTGCTGTTTTGGATTCAAGAAAGGTCCCAACCGGAGAGATGATTAACACAGATGGAACCTGTTTTGATTTCTCAAAAGAGCATGAGATAGGGGACAGAATTGAAGAAGCCGGAGGCTACGACCATCCGTATGCAATCAAGAGGGATGGTTCAAAGAGCCGTGGGTACACGCATTTTGCAAAAATAACCGACCCGGACAGCGGAAGAGTCATGGACTGTTACACAGACCTGCCGTCCTTCCAGTTCTACACAGCAAACACTCTTGCAAAATCAGACTTGGGTTATTCAAACTATAGCGGTCTCTGCCTTGAAACCCAGTTCTATCCAAATACACCGAATATTGAAACTTTCCCATCCTGCACCATAAAGGGTGGTCAGATTTTTGAAAGTTCAACAACTTATTATTTTTCAACAGATAAAAAAACCGAGGCTTAAGATGGACGTAAAGATAATTGGAATAACAGGTGGAACAGGAAGCGGCAAATCTACAGTTGTCCGCAAGATAGGGGAAGTGTGTCCCGACTTCATTATTATTGAGCAGGATAACTACTACCGCAGCGCATCTTTTGTCAACAATTCAAATATCACGGCAGTGAACTTTGACCGCCCAGACGCCTTTGAGACGGGCCTTCTGCTCAGCCACCTGCAGGATTTGAAGAACGGGAAGTCCATTGAGATGCCGCAGTATGACTTTGTCAGGCATACTCGAAAGAAGGAAACTGTTCATGTTGAGCCGGCCCCCTTGATTATTCTTGACGGCCTTATGGTCCTTTACAGCCCCGAGATCCGTAAGCTCCTCGACCTGAAGATATTTGTCGATACCCCGGCAGATATTCGCTTTATCAGGCGCCTTGAGCGCGATATCAAAGAGCGTGGCCGCACAATGGAATCCGTTATTAAACAATACCTTGAGGTTGTAAGACCGGGACATATGGAGTTCATTGAGCCTACGAAAGCCTACGCTGATTTGATTATCCCAGAAGGTGGCTACAACGAGAAAGCCATGTCTGTTCTTATCTCGTTTGTCACCCATATAAACGGCTAGTTTACTTCTTTATGTAGTGCCGTCTGTAAACAGTGTACGGCTCCTTCAGTGCTTTAAAGCTGAAGTACTGAGGCACTTCATCAGGCCCTCCCATGTAGAGTCTGTTGCACCTGATTATGCGTGAAAGTCCTAGCACAGTTCCCTTGATTATTCCGTGTTTTAAAACAGCCTGCTCAAAATAAGAAGAGCAGGAGGGCGTGTAAATACAGCTACCCCCAAGGGCAGGAGAGATGTGTTTTTTATAAAAACGAACCGGAAAGAGGTAAATTCTCTTTACAAGAGATGTCTTCATGGCTTAAAAATATATGGCACTAATGAATCTTTCAAGTGTTCTACTTTTAGGTGTTTGACTTTAACAGGCCAAATGTTATATATTTAGGCAGTTATTGAGTTTCTTTCGGAGGAATATTATGGCAGGAGCTGTTTCAAAGAACGCCAAACGTGGCGGAGAAAAGATCCTTACAAGCCGCTGGGGTGGTCAGATTAAGACAAAGTCTGTATTTGAGAATGGTAAGCTTCACCATCTTGCATACTGCACAAAGACAGGCAACACAGCCCGCAAGCCAAAGGATTTAATGTAATCTATAACAGAAGGCCCGTATTTATACGGGTTTTTTGTTTTTCTAGGCTTTTTCCTTCTTTTTTGTAATTAAGTAATTCTTCGATTGTTATAGTTTTATGGATGCAGCTGAAAAGTTGTGCCACTATTATTATGTTAATTAGGAGGAAAAATACGTGAAGCGATTTTCTAAATTATTTTTACTCGGTTTAATTCTTATTGCTGCTGTCAGCTGCTCTGTTACGAGTGCGGAAACAGGAGACATTAAGGAAGTGAAAGTACCTGCAGCAGTGCAGGTCGCACCGGTCCAGGAGACCGCAGCTCAGGAAACACCTGCAGTAGAAACTCCTGTAACTGCCATTACTGAGACAGCTCAGGCTGAGACTCAGGCTCCTGTTACAGCTCCGGCTCCTGTTGAAATAACCATAGTGGAAGAGACAGCAAAAATCTGGCATAAGCAGTTTGATGGTCAGTACCTCATTATTGCTGCTTATGATGACATTGCCTATGTAATGGTTCCTGCTGGAGTCACCACGGAAGATGTATTTGCTTTCATTGACATTATTTCCGAAGATTTTGGTCCTGCTCTTGATGGAGTTACAATCGGACCGTCTGATATTGCCGATTATGAAATAAGAGGCCTTTCAAAGGAAAGCGCTACTGTGGCCATGCAGATTCTTGATATGTACTTTGACCATTACTATGCACTGCTTCTTGGCGAAAAGAGCGTTCAGAATGCAAAGATCACCATTGGCGAAGATGGAGCTCTCAACTACACCATGTATGCTAACGGTCAGGAAGTTGTCTGCACATTCTATCAGGGCCACGCGTACATCTCCTTCCCGGAAGAGGTTTCTCTGGAAAACATTCTTATGCTCAGGGATGCTCTGCTTCTTACCTACAGCAATTATCTTGAAGGTACAACTGTTGATTATGTAGAAGATGGGCTTCTCGTTGTAACCTATCCGGACACAGTTGACTATTCAAATATTGTTTCCTTCCTTTCTGCATCAAAGGCAGATGTTCCTGTTCTTACAGTAATCCTCCCGCAGGAAGAGATCAAGACTGTCATTGAGGTTGCTTCAGCTCCGGAAAAGCAGACTGTTAAGGAAACAGTTTCAGAAGTAGTTGAAACCGTCAAAGAGACAGCCGAGAAGGCTGTTGAGACAGTTAAGGAAACAACCCAGAAGGCAGTAGAAACAGTTACAACCAAGGCTTCTGAAGTGGTTTCTTCAATTGATCTTCCTCAGGAAGTTGAAGCAAAGAGTTCAAGTGCACTTTCAGTTATTCTTATTGTCATAGTTGTTCTGCTTGTTGCCGCTTGCGCCTATTACTTCCTGGTCTACAGAAAGAAAAAATAAGCTTAGCCAGCATCAAAGAGGCCTGTGCCTAATGCAGGCTTCTTTTTTAAAATCCAAAATAGGGGGAGTCTTCAATGAAGCGTAATTCTATACTAGCATTGTTTTTGTTTGTCATGATGGTCTTAGTGGGCTGTTCAACTACAGACGTTAAAACCACAGAAGTTATTCCTGTTCCTGTAAGAGAGCCAGAGGTTGTCTCAGTTCAGGCAGTGGAACCAAAAATAGAAGAAGAGGTCTTTGAGTGGACCTATGATAAAGACGGTATTTCTCTAAAAATCTCTGCAACTGAAGAAAAAGTGGTTGTTTCTTATCCTCCTTCATTCCCAGTTGATAGCCTTGTTTCAGATTTCAGTATTCTTGAAAAGGCCACTGTTGACTTTGAAGGCGAAAATGCAGTTCTTACAGGCCTAAGCCTTGATGAGGTAAAGAGCCTAGCAGCCTTCCTTGATTTCAAGATTAATGACTACATCTCTCTTGCAAAGGATCCATCCTACAATCCGGCCACAAACCTCTCAATCTCTGAAGACTCCGCTACCTACACTGTAAGCACAGCTGCTGGAGGCATGGTCCTCTCACTTTCTGATGGACTACTAAAGATAACACTCCCTGAAAATATGGCTGAAGAAGAGAAGGCCTTTCTCCTTTCTTACCTTTCAGAGACACTGAATATTAGTTTTGATGAAGATGGAAAGGTTGTTATTGATGAAGTTCCGTCACTGACTGAGATAATTGCACTAGTTTCATCTTTTGACAAAGACGCTGCTGAGTATGCTGAAACAATAGTTATACTTCCCGAAGTAGTTGAAGAGCAGGTTGTTGAAGCAAAAACAGAGACAGTTGCGGAAGTTAAGACTGTGCCTGTAGCAGAGGCTGTTTCAAAGGCTATTGAGTCAGCCAGGCAGATAGCAGAGGAGAGCGTTGAAAAGACCGGAACATGGTTCTCTTCAAATCCTCTGATTGTAATTCTTAGCGTTGTAGGTTTATGTATCCTACTTGGTGTTCTGTACTACTTCACAGTACACAGACTCAAGAACAAGAAGAAATAACCAAACAACCAATTAACAAAGGAATGCAGCGCTCCGGTGCTGCATTCCTTGTTTGTCTTATAAAGTCTGTCTTGGATATTCCTATTCCCCAAAAATGAAAAAACCAGCCATTTCTGACTGGTCTAGCTCCCCCGGACGGACTCGAACCGCCGACCTAGTGGTTAACAGCCACCCGCTCTACCGACTGAGCTACAAGGGAATGCGTGAACAGAAACGAATGTACTCCAAATGAAGTTTTCTGTCAATCACATGCACTAAATAATTGGAATTAATTCTTTAGTTGTCTAAATCCTCATCATTCCAGAAGAACTCAGAGCTGTCATTTCTGGAACGGGCAGGGCGGAAGCTGTCATAACCGTATGGCTTCTCTCTGCCAGAAGGCTTCTGTGCAGGTCTCTTGTACTCGTTCTTGCCATATGTTTTCTCAGGCTTTCTGTCTGAGAATCTGCTTTGGCGTTTTTCTGAGTATTCGGGTCGTGAGTACCTATCTCTTTCAGAATACCTGGGATTTCTGTCTGTTCTGTTGTAAGAAGATCTTTCCTCTCTGTCGTCTCTATATCTTCTATCTGTTCTTTCGTACCTTTCAGACCTATCTTCTCTGTATCTTCTATCTGAATACTCAGAGTATTTGTATCTGTCCTGTCTGTCGTCTCTGTATCTTTCTGATCTATCAGACTTATAGCTACTGCTATCTCTACGTGTTCTGTTGTCCTGATTTCTGTCTCTGTAGGACCTTTCTTTTCTTTCACGGGAATAGTTTTTGTTTTCCCTTTTTCTACCTGACTGCTCTTTCTTCCTGTCAGTTTTTACGTCTTCACTCCAGTCGAGTGAGAGTGAATCATCATCAAAAGCCATTAGCCAACTCCTGACAGCACCTCTGCTGTGTTTTGTAAAGCCCGGAGCCTGAAGGTATCCGGTTATTTCTTTGACGGTTAAACCACGTACCCGTCTCTTATCCATTATAAATGTTCCGAGGTTTGTTGAAAACAGTATGAAACCCTCGGGTCTAAGAACTGTAACTATCTTTTTAATCCATGAGCTCCAGTCTCTTGAAACATCAAAATCATATTCCATTTTTCTACTGTTGGAGAATGAAGGTGGATCAAAAATCACCATATCATACTTCTTGTGCCCTTTTTCTGCCTTTTCAAGGAACTTTAAAGCATCCATACAGACACAGCTGTAGAGAGAGCCACTGTAGCCGTTGTTTCTTAAATTCTTTTCTGCCCACTTGGTGTAGGTGCTTGAAAGGTCCACACTTGTAACGCTTTTTGCACCGCCGGCAGCAGCATAGACAGAGAAGCTACCGGTGTAGGAGAAGAGATTCAAGACATCACACCCGTTACTGCGTTCTCTAATCATCTGCCTTGTTATGGCATGGTCTAGAAAAAGTCCTGTGTCGGTGTAGCTGGCCAGGTCTACCGTAAATCTTAGACCATTCTCAGAGACTTCTGTAATCACTGGCTTGGAATCTGACTTCTCGTGCTGCTCGCCTTTTTCTCTCTTTGCTCTGTAGGAATAGATAACATTGGCCTTATCCATGTAGAGCATGCGAGAGCAGATGTCTAGAGCTTTTTCTTTTGTCTCTTCATCCATAGCCTCTTCGCCGTAGTCGGTAACTCTAGCATACTTACCGTAAAGGTCTACTGTAACGGGAAAAGCCTGAAGATTTCTGTCGTAGACACGCATGCAATCAGTCCCCTGCGTTAGTAGTTCATGACGCAAAGCCTGAGCATTTTTCTTAAGTATCTTACCGAAATCCTTTGCCTCGTAATCCATAAATATTCCTTTTGTTAGGCGATTATATCTGCTAAGATGAAAAAAAGAAAGACAATGAGGTTTTTATGGCTGAGAGAGATTCGGAGACACAGGAATTTCTGAAGAAGATTGAGGAAACACACGGAGGAAAGATAGATAAAAAGACTTTCTCTCTGTGGTATGGAGACTCGGAAGGAAACATAAGGGAGTTCGGTGTCTTCATCTACAGAATCAACGGTGTTTATCACTATGAAGATTTCAAACGAAGAGCAAGTATTCTCGGTTTTACAGTCCCTGATAAGAAGGCAGATGAGTACGTAAAGTTTGAAAGATCTTTCACTTTTGATGAAATAGAAAGCACCTTGATTGTAAAAAAAGCTTCAGCTAGAAAATACATAGAAACAGGAAAGGCTATAAAGAAGGCAGGTTTTATTGCCCGCCTTTTACTGGATACAGTTTTGATGGTTCAGTTCAAGGACTCAACAGTAAAGTTCTTCCAACTGGTAGAAAAAGATTTTTTTGACTGACAGATAAG
>CAJOOY010000028.1 GCA_905236385.1 uncultured Spirochaetia bacterium | reverse complement strand
GAAGGCAAGTACGCCGAAGCCCTGGCTGTAATCTATGACGGAAACGCTCTACCAAATATAACATGTAACATCTGTGACCATCAGTGCCAGGCCCACTGTTCAAGAATGGACTATGAAGGCCCAGTACAGATCAGACAGATGAAGAAGATTGCTGTTGAAAAGGGTACTGAAGAGTACATGAAAGAGTGGGAAAAGCCAGAAGGTCAGTCAAAGATCAAGGCTGCCGTTGTTGGAGCCGGTCCTGCTGGACTTTCAGCTGCTTACTTCCTTGCTCGCAGTGGCTTTAACACAACAATCTTTGAGAAGGCAAAGAACGCTGGTGGAGTTGTAGCCAACATTATTCCTAAATTCAGAATTGCCCCAGAAGCCATTCAGGCAGATATAGACTTTGTAGCTGCCCACGGAGCAAAGTTTGAGTTTGGAGTGAAGAAAGAAGACGTAACTGTTAAGGCCCTGAAAGACAAAGGTTTTGACTACATCTTCTACGCTGTAGGCTCAGAGAAGGATAATGAAATAAAGGTTGAGGGAGAGACTGACAAGCTTCTTGGCTCTCTTGAGTTCCTTGAGCTCTTCAGAGAAGGTAAAGCAAGCCTTGGAAAGAGCGTAGTAGTTACCGGTGGTGGAAACACAGCCATGGACTGCGCAAGGGCTGCAAAGAGAACTGAGGGTGTTGAGTCCGTTAGCGTTGTTTATAGAAGAAGTAAGAACGAGATGCCTGCTGATCCTGAAGAGTTTGAGATGGCTTTGGAAGACGGAATCAAGTTCTACTTCCTCGCTAACCCGAAGAAGATTGAGGGTGGCAAGCTTACCTGCGTGAAGATGGCCCTTGGCGAGCCGGATGCTTCTGGCAGAAGACGCCCGGTTGAAACAGTGGAGAGCATTGAACTTGACTGCAACACTCTCATTACAGCCATTGGCGAACACGCAGACACCAAGGCTATTACCGAGTTTGGAATTCCTTGCTCAGAAAAGGGCTGGCCGATTGTCAACAAAGACACTAACGAGACAGAAGTTGAAAACGTCTATGCCGTGGGCGATATGGCTACCGGTCCTTCAACCGTCGTCAGATGTATCTCTTCAGCAAGAAAGGCAGTTGAAGCTGTCTTGGATAAGGTAATAGGGGAAGCCGACGGGGAGCCGTGTGACTGTGGTAAGGCAGACTGCGACGGCTCATGCGAAAGCTGCGGCGAAGAAGAGTTTGAGGAAGATGAGGAGTACATTGAGGCTGAAGAGAACTTCTTCAAGAGCATAGGTAAGAGGAAGACTCATCTGTGCACAAAGGCTGAAAAGATCTGTAAGGACATGGAGAAGTTTGCAAGGCAGGAAGCTTCCCGCTGTATGGATTGTTCCTACCTCTGTAACAAGTGTGTGGACGTCTGTCCGAACCGTGCAAATGTTGCCATAGACATGAGATTCTCAGAGTTCTCAGATGACCCGTTCCAGATTCTCCATATAGATGCCTACTGTAACGAATGTGGAAACTGTGCAACCTTCTGTAACCACAACGGAAAGCCGTACAAAGATAAGTTCACAGTCTTCAGCAGAATGGACGACTTTGAAGAGAGTTCAAACAACGGCTTCATAGTCGACGGAGACGAGGTAAAGGTCAGACTCTTTGGAAAGATTACTGATTGCAGAGTTGACGGCGAAGGAAACGTGGTTGGAGATATTCCTCCACTAGTAAGAGACATGATTGAGCAGGTCTTCTTCTGCTACGACTACCTGCTTAGTAGAGTTGACTGAGAAAGGGGGAGATAAATGATAACTGTTATAGAGAACTGCAGAGTCATTCAGACCATGGACCCAGTTGAGGTTCTTGAAGGCGTAGATGTAGTAATCAAAAATGACCTCATTGAGGAAGTTGGAAAAGACGCCGGAAAGAAGTACAAGGCAGATAAGAAGATCCCTGGCTGTGGAAAGACTGTAATCCCCGGCTTTGTCTGTGGTCACCACCACTACTACAGCGGACTGTCCAGGGCCATGCTCATCTCAGCCGGCCCACAGACGGACCTGATTCAGATTCTCAAGGAATGGTGGTGGCGTCTTGACAGGGCCCTTGATGAGGAGAGTCTATACTACAGCTCCCTTATATGCTCTTTAGATGCAATCAAGAACGGAACCACAACAAATATTGACCACCATGAAAGCCCCAATTACATTAATGGCTCCCTTTCGACCATTGCAAGAGGTATGGAAGAGGTTGGAGTCAGAGGAATAGTGGCCTACGGCATAACCGACAGAAACTACGGCATGGATGAAATCCGTGCCGGAGTTGAGGAAGGTGACCGCTTTGCTGAAGAGGTGGATAGGAGAAAGAAGAGCGGAGAGACTGTTCTCTGTGAGGCCATGATGGGAGGGCATGCTCCTTTCACCATTCCGGATGAAGGCATGGAGATGCTTGCTGATTCAGCCAAGAGACATAACAGAGGAGTTCATATCCACGTAGCTGAAGGTAACTATGACACTGTCTGGTCACACCACTTCTACAATATGGATATAATGGACCGTCTGGACAAGTTCGGCCTTCTTAATGACAAGACTCTCCTTGTTCACGGTATATATCTGAATGAGCATGAGATAGATCTTCTCAACGAAAGAGGCTGCTACTTTGCTCATAACCCCAGAAGCAACATGAACAACCAGGTTGGCTACAGTAAGTATCTGCCAAAGGTAAAGAACCTGATTATGGGTACCGACGGCTGCGGTTCAAACATGTTTGAGGAGTGCAAGATAGCCTTTTTCAAGAACCGTGATGCTTACGGACCTTACTGGCCGGGAGATTATCTGAATGCCGTTACAAGGGCAAATACATTTGTTGAGAAGTATCATGACGGTAAGTTCGGCCGCATAGAGAAGGGTTACAAGGCAGATTTGGACATAATCACCTACCAGAATCCGACTCCGCTTCAGAAAGAAAATGCAGCAGGACACTTCATCTGGGGTATGAGCAGCAACTGTGTTGAGTCAGTTTTCGTGAACGGTAAACTCATTTATGAGGATCATAAGTTCAACGGCATAGATGAAAATGAAATTTATGCCAAGGCTGTTGAGGCTGCAAAGAAACTTTGGAAGAGAACAGACGCTCTTCCGGCAACAGGAACCAGCGGAATAATTCGTTGATAGTTCCATGTTTGGATTTATAATAATGGGTGAGGCTTCGGGGTCTTCGGAGCCTCATATTTTGAAAGGATTTGGAGAAAACAGATGGTAACAGAGGATATTTCAAGGTCCGTTAGGCGTATAGATGCAGTTTCCAAAAGTAACGGAAGTGCCAAATACATTCCTGATTATGAATTCAAGGACTGCCTTTGGGCAAGAATGATTCGTTCAAGTATCCCAAGAGGAAAGATTAAAAGCATTAATCTTCCAACTCTTCCGGATGGATACTGCTTTGTCAGCTACAAGGATATACCGGAAGGCGGACACAACTACCTACACATGATTGCCACAGACTGGAAGTGCTTTGCAGAAGATGAGGTTCGCTACGTTGGTGAAACCATAGGGCTGCTAGTGGGTCCGGATAGAACTCTTCTTGAAGATCTTCTTGAACAGGTTCATGTGGAGTATGAAGAGCAGGAATGCGCTGTAACCATTAATGAAGGAGTGGCTTGTAAGGGCGGAGCCTTTGTGAATGACAACAACATACACTGCCACCTGAAGCTTGAGGTAGGAAACCCGGATGAGGCCTTCTCCAAGGCTGCGAAGATAGTTGAGGAAACAATTGAGACAGGTTTCCAGGAGCATATCTACCTGGAGACAAACGGAGCCTGCTGTATTCCTGAGGGAGAAGACAGATACACCATCTATGCTTCAGCGCAATGTCCGTTCTATATCAGAAAGTCAATTGCTCCGCTTCTGAATATCAGTCCTGACCGGATTACCGTCAGACAGACAACCACCGGTGGAGCCTTCGGTGGAAAGGAGCACTTCCCTGATGTTCTCTGTGGACCACTGCTTGTGGCCGCACACAAGACTGGAAAGGCTGTGAAGATGATTTTTGACAGGGAAGAGGATATTGAGTTCTCAGTAAAGAGACACCCGTCAAAAGTTGTTTTCAAAACAGGTCTTGATAAGGACGGAAACATAGTGGCTATGGACAGCAAGGTCTACTACAACGTAGGCGGCTACCTGGCTTCTTCCTTTGTTGTTCTTCAGAGAGGTTGTTTCCATGTAACCGGGTGCTACAAGTTCCCTAACATGAGAACAGAAGGCTTTGGTGTGGCTACAAACACCTTCCCGAGCTGTGCTTTCAGAGGCTTTGGAGCTCCTCAGACCCTCTTTGCCATAGAAACACATATGTGCCACATAGCAGAGATGCAGGGCCTGGACCCACTTGAGTACAAGAGTAGGTACTTCATCAAGCAGGGAGATGTGACCAGTACAAACGGAAAGGTTGTTGAGCGCGTCATGATTCCTGAAATGCTTGAGCAGGTTCTTAAGGCTTCAGACTATGAAAGAAAGATAAAAGAGTACAAGTGGGGAAGTGGAAGGGGAATAGGTCTTTCATTCTACAACCACGGCGGAGCTTTTACCGGAAACGGAGAGCAGGCTCTGATCAAGGCTAAGTGTCTTCTTAAAAAGTATAAAAATGGAGATGTGGAGATTCTCTGCGGGCAGACTGAAATGGGCCAGGGCTTCCACACCATCCTTCCAAAGATTGCAGCCCACATACTGGAGCTTCCGCTTGAGAAAGTTATTTTCAAAGACCCGGATACTTCCAGAGTCGTAGACTCCGGTCCAACTGCTGCTTCAAGGTCAACCATGATTGTCGGCAGGCTTGTTGAGAAGGCTGCTACTCTTATGAAGGACCGCTACAGCAGTGAGGAAGAGTTTGAGGTCATGACAGAGTACGAGCATCCGGACGGATACCCGTGGGATCAGAGTACCTTCCAAGGCTACGCATACCTGGGCTATGGCTGGGGAGTGTGTGCTGTTGAAGTTGAGGTTGACCCATGTACTGCAGAAGTTACAACCAAGGGCATCTGGTCCAGCCATGATGCCGGCCACTTAAT
>CAJOOY010000027.1 GCA_905236385.1 uncultured Spirochaetia bacterium | reverse complement strand
CGTACGGTATTTTCTTGCTCTGAAGATCATCTACAAAGGACGAATACTTAAGTATCTGTTCTTCTTCCATGTCATACCTTGCAGAAAGATTCTTTGAAACTTTTCTGTAGCGCTCGGCATATATATGTCTGAGGTGCTTAACAACTTTTCCTGCAAGATACTCAGAACCCGGACCGGTTATGATTCCCATTTTGTGGGGTTTGATTATACTCATTACCACACGCCTCCGTTTCCTGAATTATATAAGGAAATGCAATCCTTGCTCAACACGGTAAAAAGCTTCCCTCGCTGAGATATTTGCCTTTTGTTTCTCTTGCTATTATATTTCAAGTAAGAAAGTTAATTCAGGAGACAAGATTATGAGTGAAGTTATTCTTAACAGTGAGAATTTTGAGCAGGAAGTTCTGAAATCAGATATCCCTGTTTTTGTAGATTTCTTTGCTACCTGGTGTGGTCCATGCAAGATGGTAGCTCCACACGTGGCTAAGCTTGCAGATACTTTTGCCGGCCAGGTGAAGGTTTGCAAATTAGACGTTGATGAGGCTCCGGAGATTGCAGGAACATACAACGTCAGCTCCATCCCGACCATGATTCTTTTCAAAGATGGACAAGTGGTCTCTACAAGACTTGGAGCAGCAACACCTCCAGTTCTTGAGGCCTTTGTAAAACAGGCTCTTTGAGCTTATTAATCAACTTATTAATCAGCCTAATAATCAGCTGTCTTTTTTGGCAGCTGATTTTTTTCGGCTTTTGGGCTCATGGGCTTTCAAGGGCTGTATGGGACTCCGTTATTTTCCTTCCCAAAGCTCTGCCCACGTGTTTCACATATGTACCACTCATCTGCTGTATCAGTATCCATAGAGTTAGGATAACGACACATGGTTCTGGTGCTGGTACTTGTTCTTGAGTTTATGGCGCTTGAAAGCCACCAGTTCTCTTCCCTAGCTTTTTCAACTCTAGTCAGAACTGCCTTTGTTCCAAAACCCTCGTACTGGGAGCTGGTGAAGGAAGAGTAGACAGCACAGTCCAGCACCCTACTCCCCTGAGACGGAGAAGAAGTGAGAGTTAATATCCCGTTATCATCAGAGAGGGAGCTTTCTGACTCAGCACATACATAAACCACGTGTTCCGTTGAGCTAACTGTTGATGGAAGCTTATCTGTCCAATAAACCACAACAAAATCTCCTGTTGATAGTTCTGCATAAGGAAGAATCACTGATTTTTTACTGTCTCCTGGCACCCCGTCATAAAGCACCAACCCAGCTATATTTCCTCTCTCCGTTATCAGTATCTCCGTCCTATCCGGCTGATTTTCCGTTCCCTTGGTACTAAACTCATTAATCACAGCACTAGCTGGATTCTGATTGTAGCCCCAAACTCTAACTGAAAAGAGGTTTGAATTTCCACAAACATCCTTAACTCTCCCTTTAAGGTCATAGTACGAGTCAGGAGTCAGCGTAAACGGGAGTTCAACTTCAAGAACACAGCCTAGCGCTTTTATGTTCATAGAATCAAAGGAGCTCTCAATAGGATACACCTCTTCATCAAACACCAATGAAACAGAAGAGGAAGAAGTGCTATTAACTTCAAGTAAGACAGGAGCCTGACAGTCTTTCATGTCAAAGAAGTTAACTATAGTGGCTACTGTCTGCTCTTCCGAGCACGAGACAAACAAGATTGATGCTACAAGGCACAGCATAAAAACAAATTTTACTTTCATACCCTATAAGACGCCACAAAGTGCCCAAGCCTTGCATTTAGGCTGGCGTTTCAAGGTATTTTTTACTCAACACGCTTTTCAAACTCAAAAAATTTTAAAACGCGTGTTTGACCAAGAGGGAACGGACATAAACAGCGCGTTGAACCCGAGGAACACTGGCAAAAGCAGCACGGAGTTATTCTAGCAAAATACGTGTTTGAGCATTGTTTTTTTTATTTCCGTGTGTTTTTTTCCATGTTTTAAAAAATTTTTTTCGAAAAACACGTATAGCCGAAAAAAGCAAAATGAAATTGCCGAAAAAAGCAAAATGAAGAGATAGACAGAAAAGCAAAAGCCTTTAATGCAATCAGTATAGTGGGTCCCAAAGGAAGTGGAAAAACAAGAACAGCCAAGGAACGTTGCAAAAGCGTCATTGAATTTCAGGATGAAGAAAGACGAGATGGCTATCTGTCTATTGCTGAAACATCTCCCACTCTGTTTTTTGAAAGGGAAAAACCTATTCTGTTTGACGAATGGCAAGATGCGCCTAAGATTTGGGGAGCTATAAGAAAAGAGTGTGATGATAACCCAGAGGATTCTGGAAATTATTATTTAACCGGCTCAACTGCAAAGAAAGTTGACACACCGCATACTGGAACTGGAAGAATAACGGAAACAACACTATACCCTATGACTTTGTTTGAAACAGGAGAATCAAATGGTTCAGTTTCACTTTATTCATTATTTAATAATACTGATGCAAAAATAGACGGGAAACAATCAGAACTCACTTTGAAAGATCTTTTCTATATTGTGTGCCGTGGAGGATGGCCGAGATGTTTGACCATTAAAGACAAAGAGTCAAGACTTGAGATTGCAAAGGACTACTACAACCAGATTTTTACAAAAGATATAAGCAACATAGATGGAGTAAAGAGAAATCCCGAAATTGCAAGAATACTTCTTTGGTCCTATGCAAGAAACATGGCAACACTATCGAAAAAGTCCAACATTTTCTCAGATGTAAAAGCAAATATAAACGTCTCGGACCAAACACTAGAATCCTATGTTGAGGTGCTACGAAAGCTTTACGTCATTAAAGACATTGACGCATGGACTCCTCAAATTAGATCAAAAACTGCTATAAGAGCATCAAAAAAACATATATTCATAGATCCTTCAATCGGACTAGCTGCTCTTGAGATTTCTCCAGAATACTTTATGAACGACTTGGAAACTTTTGGGCATGTATTTGAGAACCTAGTTCTAAGGGACCTCATTGCGTATGCACAAGTACATGGAGCAACTGTCAAACATTACAGGGACGACACAGGATTAGAGGCAGATGCAATATTTCAGTTAAGGGACGGCCGTTATGCACTAATTGAAATCAAGACTGGAGAAAACTCTGTTCAAAATGCAGAAAAAAGCTTGTTAAAATTCAAAGCATTAATTAAAGAGCACAACGAAAAGGCCCAGAAAAACCCAGATCATCCCTCTTCCCTTTACAGAGAGCCGGATTTGATGATTGTTATCTGTGCAACTGCTACGACTACTTACACAACTAAAAATGGAGTAAAGGTTATACCCGTAGGCTGTTTAAGGCCTTGATAGGATTAGTACACATCTCCAAGAGAGAAGTCGCCTATAATCTTGAGGACCTTACCGTCTTTTATTAGTTTAAGTTCCCTGTCAGGGAAGTAGACTGGTAGGCTGTTGTTAACAAATACAAGAGCCTCATTGAAAACCTCAGTCATGACTCCTTCATCTACGTGCTCAAGGGTCCTTATATCTATATTCATGAGGTACCCACGTCCATACTGAGAGCCAATTCCGAGAGAAAAAGCAACGGAAGTTGAAAAAAGACCATCAAAACCTGGATAGGCAGCCTCCCCCCTCTTTGGTCGGTTGGGATGAATAGGAAACAGTTTTCCATAGCGGTCTTCAAGTCTGTTATCCAAATCTGCACACAGCTGTGAAAGCTTTTCTTCAAACTCTTCCTGCTTAGGATGCATCCCTATCCCCCTTATTTGCCTCTGATAGTCTATCTGCAAGAGAAGAAAGCTCTTCTTTCCTTTCATTACAAAGCTCTTCTCCGTACTCAACAAGCTTCTTTAGAACTTCCGGATCTGTCTCATCCATATTAATCTTCTCAGCCAGTCTCTGGTCAAGACGTATGTAATCCGTATTCGGAAGACCATTTAAAAGAAAGTCCACAGAGCGCTTTTGAGCTGTAGAGTAAAGCGGAATTATATGTTCAGCCCAAGAGAGGAGACCTGAAGTGGGGTTCACATCTATATTGTGCTTAGCAGAGCCGGTGCTGATAGAAATAATTGTTATCTTCTTGCTTTCAGGCCACATTTTTTTAGCCTCAGCATAGGCAAACATGGATGGATTATTAGCAATCACTCCCCCATCAACAAGAATGTGGGACTCGTAACTGAACGGCGGGAAATAGGTTGGAGCAGCACTGGTGGCCCTTGCCGCCTCCCAAGCCTTTATGGTGCAGTCTTCATCCCAACTGCGCATAACAAATTCCTTGGAAGACGTTAGATCGTATGCTACCAGCATAACTGGCACCTGAGCATAAGAGAGCTCAATATCAGAAAACCAGGACTTAAGTAGCCTCTCCAGTCCTGCAGGATTGTATTTGTATGACGCTAAACCGAGAATACTCTTTACTATTATGTGACCTGGAACCTGAGGCTGGGGGAAAATCTTTTTTCCCATCCCAAGGTAAGACTGGTGCAAAGCATTTAAGTCCGCATATCCATCTTTCATAAAAGGACCCGGGATAGTAAGGGAGAGGGCAATCAAACCACCAGTAGAAGTTCCCGCTATCAGATCAAAGCACTGTGAGAGAGGCTTATCCACACCGCGTTCTTTAAGCATTTGTTTAAGAGACTGCAGAACAACCACAGGAATGAGGCCTCTCATACCTCCGCCATCAATGCACAGAACAAAGCGCTCCCTCTCCTTTTCTGCCTTTTGAGTAGCTAGAAGCTCTTCTTCATGTATTTTCCTTGAGGACTTAAAAACTGAATTAATTTTCTGCCATATTCTCACAGCCTTAAAAACTAATTATTATTTTGCTGAGGGTCAATAATGATTCGGGAACTTGATGAAAAGCTTTACTACAGTGACTGCACTCTCTGCCCTAATTCCTGCCATGTAAACAGAACAGCAGGAGAGATAGGTGTCTGCGGACAAAGCTCGGAAATCAGAATAGCCTGGAGTGGCCTACACAGAGGCGAAGAGCCACCAGTGAGTGGAGAGAAAGGGAGTGGCATGATCTTCTTTTGCGGCTGCCCCCTTAAGTGCCAGTACTGCCAAAACTTTCAGATAAGCAGAACCACTTCCCCCTCATGGCTTACGGTCACCACTGAGGAGCTTAAACAGATAATGCTTGAGCTTCAGAATTTTGGTGCTACAACCCTTAATTTGGTAACGGGTACGCATTACATCCCTTCTATAATAAATGCCCTCAATCTTGCTCGCTCTGAAGGTTTCTCCCTTCCTGTTGTCTGGAACTCTTCAGGCTATGAAACAGTTTCGGCGCTCAGGATGATTGATAGCTTTATAGACCTGTACCTACTAGATGCAAAAGCCATTGACAGCTCAGTGGCATCTTCTTTCTGTGCAACTTCCAAGTACCCTTCTGTGCTCTATCCTGTTCTAAGCTTTTTAAAGAAAAGGCACCCGTCAACTGATATAGAAGGTCTTAAAGGTGTTCTGATAAGGCACCTTGTTTTCCCAGGAACTGTCAGACAGAGCAAAGAGTTTCTTCACTATTTTGCAGATAACTTCAAAGACAACTTCTATCTATCCCTCATGACTCAGTTTGTTCCACCAAAAGAACTCTCCCCAGAGCAGAGCTTTCCTAAAATGACAGACAATGAGTACGAGAGTCTAGCAAATCTTTTAGATGAGCTAGATATAGATGGATTTATTCAAGAAAGATCAGAAAACGAGATTTTGTGGATTCCAGACTTTACTCAGGATCAGCCCTTCCCTGAAGGTTTTGCAGACCCACTACCTTTTTTTCTTAAATTAAAGGGCAGAAAAAAGCCCTCCGATTAAAAACCGAAGGGCCAACCAACACCTGATTCAAAGGGAATTATAGTCCAAGATGGTCTTTAAGCCACTTCAAATCTGCCTTTGAAACATTTACATCTTTTTCAGCAAAACGCTCGGTCTTTCTGAACTCAACAGCATTTCCTGTCAGCTCCTCAATGAGGTAACTATAGGTATCAGCTCCGACTTCGAGTGTTTTACCATACTCTTTCAGATATTCAATTCTCTGAACATTCTTTCTCTTGTCAGCTCTCAGTGCTTCCTTTCTGGATTGTGCTGAAGAACTATTGTCAGCTCTAAGAGCATAGATATCTGAATTGATGGCTTTAATATTTGCTTCGCATTCCTGAATCTCAAGAACAGCCTTGTCAGCGCCGTCAGCGGAATCTCTGGCAAGAGCACGCAGTGAAGCAAGAGTGTTAATACCATAGAAGCGAGGTCTCTCAACTACTTTTTTAGCCTTTGGAGCAGCCTTCTGAACTTCTGGCATGATAATGGTTTCTTCTTTCTTTACCGGCTCAACTTTAGCTGGTTCTGCCTTCACAGGTTTAGCCTCAGCTTTTGGAGCTTCTGCTTTTGGAGCCTCTGCCTTCTTTACTTCAGCCTTTGGTGGTTCAGCCTTCTTTACTGGCTCTGCCTTAGCCGGTTCTGGCTTTGCAACCTTTTTCCTGCGAGAAAGAAGCAGATAAATGATAATCAAGATACAAATGATAATAAGGATAATCCAGAATACTGAAAGACCTTTCTTCTCAGCCTGCTGTGGAGCACTACTCTGAGCAGCTGGTACTTTTGCTGGCTCTGCAGCTTTTTGAGCGGAAGCTTTTTCAGCAGCAGCTTTCTCTGCAGCGGCTTTCTCAGCAGCAGCTTTCTCAGCAGCAGCTTTCTCAGCAGCGGCTTTCTCAGCAGCAGCTTTTTCTGCTGCAACTAATGCTTGGGCTTCTGCGGCGGCCTTCTCGGCAGCGGCTTTTTCTGCTGCAACTAATGCTTCGGCTTCAGCGGCAGCCTTTGCGGCGGCTTCTTCTGCTTTAGCTTCTTCAACAGCCTTGGCCAATTCAGCTTCTAAGGCTTCAGCAGCTGCTTTCACCTCTGCAGCTTTTGCCTCTACAACAGCCTTTGCGGCAGCAATGCTCTCATCTGAGAAATCAACCAAATTTGAAATTTTGCCATATGCAATACTAAGAGCTACTTCAAGATCCTCGTCGGAAATAGGAGTCTTTGTATTTACAGTTGCCTCTCCTGATTCACGGATTACAAATGAAGAACCTTCAAGGTCTTCTGAGAAAGCCTCATAGACTTCGTGTACATATGAAATAAGCGTTGCGGAATCAAGATCTGCAGGATAAGTGACTTTGTAGTTGTAGTCATCAATGCGTGAAACACCGACTTCTGCTCCTCCAATTTCAAATGTCTTTGAGTAAGTGGATTCTTTTGCGGTTGTTACTGCAACGCTATCAACAGAAGCGCTTTTGGCAGAAGCACAACTTACCAGAGCAAAAATCAGAGCAACACAAAGAAAAAGGTAAGAAATCTTTTTGTTCAACATCTTTTATCTTCTCCTTCAATCAAAAATTAAAAGCGAGACCAAGGTAAGGCTTGTAAGCCATACCGAAAGCAGTTTCTTCTGAGAATGCACTTTCTGCAGTACTTTGGAGTCTGAATCCGGCAATCATGCTCACTATCTCATCAAATGAATGATCAACATTTACAGCCGCTCCAAAAATAGGAGAACATACTTCATCATCCCCATAGTTTCTATCTTCCAGACCAAAAAGCATGGCCATATCGAATTTGAATGTTTCTGAGAAAGGAACAACAAGAGCAACTTCTGCCAAGAAGTCTACAGCTGTGTACGACTCATCATATCCGTTTCCGCTGTACTCAAATCCAGAAACATCTACATAAGCACCAACTCTCAAATTATCAGCAACATTGTGTCTGTAGACGAAACCACCACCAAAGCCATAGTCTGACCAAACATTATCAGAGTCTGTCTTTGCCTTCTGGATAGCATACTGGCCATAGAAACCAATAGTATTTGCAGCTTTCTTTGTCTCTTGGACAGAAATGTCTAGAACATAATTTTTGCCTGAATTTTCTGATTCAGAAAATGTGTAAACATACACTTTATCTCCCTTGTCTTCCTTAATGGACTGAGCGCCAAGGGCCATCATACAGACAAAAACAAGGATGAAAAGAACAACTTTTTTTCCAGTTTTCATACCTAAATCTCCTAATACGAAAACAAAATACCCAAAACCAGATATTTTGTTTTTATTATTTTATCAGATTTTTTTATCTCTGCAACAATTAACCTATGGTTGTACCTTCAAACTCTCCACCGTTGAGAATTGAAAGAGTATTTTCAACATTTGTACCATCAGAACAAATGACTTTTATATTTGCTTCCTGCGCTAGTCTTGAAGCAATTGGATCAAACGGAACATTTTTTCCAGGAACCCACTCGTCTCCAACCATAGCCCTAAAATCTACCCAAGACATGTGGTCCACAGGCTTAGCATTAGGGTTCTTTCTTGGGTCATCTGTGTAGACTTTCTTAATATTTGAAAGGTTCACCACCAGCTTTGCTCCAAAGCGTTTTGCCAGATAAACAGCATCTGTATCTGTAGAAAAACCTGGCTTCCAGCCACCTGCAACAAGGATTCTTCCACTAAATGGGAGATCTTCTACTGTTGGGTTTGTTACAACGCTATCCATGCAAAGAGAACCAAAAACAGCCTTTACCAGTTCTGCGTTCAGGTGGGTGGCCTTAATTCCAATCCAATCCTGAGCAAGAGGATCCTGATCCATCTCCTGAGGAAGAACTTCTCTGTAAGCCTTCTGATAGTTTCTTGCTGGAGCTCCGCCACCGCAAACAAAGATGAGCCTTGCATCCTGATTCTTGTTCAGATAGTCTTTAATGCCTGAAACAAGATTCTTTAAAAAAACGCTGTCCACATTTTCTGGAGAGATAATTGATCCGCCGAGAGATAGAACTGAAATCTTCATTTAATATACCTTTGAAAAAATTCATTTTTATTTTTTATCTACCCGAAACGTGGGTTTAACACGCGTAGAACAGATAAAAACATGAACAATTCCGTTTTTCATTGTAATTTCTTTTGCTCAAAAATACAACGCTCATTAACTTTGCGGCGTCTTTATTAATGACAGCGGAAAAAGGCACACCGAAAACATGTCTGCGTTGCAGATTTTTACGGAATCCACCCTGTCAGGAGTGACAACATGAATGATCTAAACACCGTTTTGATTGAAGGTCGTCTGGTAAAAGATCCTGATTTACGCACAATCAACAACAACCTTATGTGCAGATTCACACTTGCTTGTGCCCGTTATTTCTACGATAAAGACAAAAACTGGGTTCAGGACACCTCTTTTCTTCAGGTTGAAGTCTGGGGCGCAGCAGCCAAGGTCTGCTTCGATGTACTCAGAAAAGGTAGAGGCGTAAGGGTTGTAGGAAGAATCAGACAGAGACTATGGAAAGACAACCAAGAAATAAGCAGAGAGTACATCTGTATTATTGCAGAACACATTGAGTTCAAACCAGAAAAGAGAAATGATCCTCAGTTCACGGAAAGTCCAACAAAAATGGATTCAGCCATGACTGAGAGAATGAAGCAGAGCGTTGCTCAAGAGCAACCTCTTTCTTATGAAGGAGAGAGTCCAGAAGCTGAAGCCGAGGAAAAAATCGAAACTCAGCTTGTGGATGAAGAAGAAAAGGAGGTGGAAGAGGAAGTAAGCGAACAAGAACTATAAATATTATTTTTTTTCAAAGCCCAATATCTGAATCAGGAATCCGCGCCGTCGGCGTTGGATTCCTACTTTCTATTATCCGGCAAAACCTCTAAAATACAGGCATGAATACCACTCAGGAATTACTTGATAAGTCTTTTGAATCCATGATTCTGTCTGCCAGCGGCTGGAGAAAGGTCTTTGCCGCCTCCTCTAATGAAGAAGATCCAACTACGGAGATTTCAGTTGAGGACTCCCTCATCTGTGCAGCCATAGCAGAAGTCTTTGGCGCCTACCTGAATAAGCTGGAAGGAGAGAAGATACTTCTGGCTAGAGATGCCCGTCCCACAGGAAGTGTCATCTGCTCAATCATCTACAGGAGCATGGTAAAACTGGGCTACAGCGTTGAGTACTGCGGAATCTGCTCTGCTCCTGAAATCATGGCTCAGAGCGCAGTGCACCCGTACAAAGGCTTTGTTTACGTCTCAGCCAGCCACAACCCGATTGGACACAACGGAATCAAGGGTGGCCGGGACGGGGGTGTATTCCCTCAGGAAGTGGCAAGCCACCTCATTGAAGAGCTGAAGAAGAAAGAAAAGGACATAAGTAGCCTGCAGAAGCTTCTTGAAGAAGGACGAAGCATTGAGGTTGTTGAAAACACGGCTCTGAAGGAGCAGTGCCTGAAAGATTACAGGCTGTTTGTGCTGAAAACTGCCTGCCCGGACGGGAATTTCAAAGATTTTATTGAGAAGGTGAAGAGGTGCGGGATGGGCATTGTCGGAGACTTAAATGGGAGCGCCAGGTGCGTGGGCATTGATAAGGCCTTCCTACCCGAACTCGGCCTCAAAACAGCCTTCATCAACGACCAAAGCGGCAAAGTGGCCCACGCAATAGTCCCGGAGGGCGAGAATCTTAATGCCTGCCGCGAAAAACTTGAGCAGATGCACGCTTTAGACCCCTCTTACGTCCTGGGTTACACCCCGGACAATGACGGAGACCGTGGTAACCTGGTCTTCATTGACAATGACGGAAAAGCAAAGATTATTGAGGCTCAAGATGTCTTCGCACTCTGTGTCTATTCAGTGCTCAGAAACGCTTCAAAGCTCGGTATGAAAAACCTAGCTGTAGCAGTCAACGGGCCCACTTCAATGAGAATTGACGAGCTTTGCAAGAGCTTCGGGGCAAAGACTTTCAGAGCCGAAGTTGGGGAAGCAAACGCTGTGAACCTTGGCGAAAAGCTACGTGAAGACGGCTTTAGCGTCCCAATTCTCGGAGAAGGCTCCAACGGCGGAAACATAACCTACCCAGCCAAGGTCAGAGACCCCATGAACACAATTATGAGCATGGCTTCCCTGATGGCAGATGGCATAACTATCCCACAGGCTCTCTCCCTCATTCCACCCTACACCACAACCAGCGCCTTTGCTCCTGAGGCCATAGTCAGGCTTAAGACCAGGGACTTTACCTCCCTTAAAACCAACTATGAAAAGGCCTTCCCGGCGCAGTGGGAGTCAAAAAAGGCACTTCTTAGTAAATACGGAATTGTATCTTTCACAGAAATCAGAACAAAGGGAATCTGTGAGTGCACAGGACTTGGAAACGGAACCCCTGGAGGCCTGAAAATGCTCTTTTCTGACGCTTCAGGAGAGGATGTTGCCTACATCTGGATGCGTCCAAGTGGCACAGAACCAGTGCTGAGAATACTGGCAGATGTTAAAGGCAAGAACACAGTTCTTCATGATACACTTCTCTCATGGCAGAGAGAGATGATTGAAAAAGCAGCCTCCCTTATAGGCTAAACGCGGTCTTTCATCCCCAGGTACTTTCTTACAGCCTTCAGATAGGATAGAAGGCTCTTATAGATGTCTTTTGTCCTCTGTGCTGTCTCTGGGTTCTGGATTTCTCTTTCTAGAACTTCCTCAGTTAAATAAATGTTTATGTTTCCACCGGGAGGGCTCATAAGACGAGAAGAGGCAAACACCTTCCACCTCTTTAGTTGCTCTTCATTTAAAATCTCAGGGTAGTTTCTGCACACGTGGCGCCAAAGCATGTCTTCACACCGCGGGTCTTGAAAATTCAGTTTCAATTCCAGGCGCCTTGCCGGCTCTGTTCTTCTGATCATTCTAAACAGGCTCTTGTCGTAATCAGAGAAGAACTTGCTATAAATGGCCGTATCCGGGTCGTTGTCCTGAAGAGCATCGTTAAACTTTATATCTCTGAGTTTAAGAACCAGCTCATCCATGTGAGAGATAACTGTCTCAAGGTGCTGCATGCAAAGCCTGTAATCAAGCCCAAGGCGCTGGTAGCCACTCTCTTTAATAGTATTTGCTGGAGTTACAAACGGAATCTTGTTCACCCCCACTCTCACTACTACGCTGTCTTGACCAAAGACTATGTTCTCCAAGTCCTTTCCCTGAGCGGCAATGAGGGGAGCTGGGTCCTTTGCAAGATTTATACAGACTATATTGTTACTCATACCTGTGGTGGGAGTTATAGGAACAATCAGGGAAGTGGCTCCGTAGACAGATGAGAAAGCAGTGCTGGTATACAAAACAGGCTTTACCTGTGGTCCACCAAGGCCTAGGACCTTTCTTACATTTTCCTTGTCTCTGAGACCTAGATAGTACTCATAGAGTTTTGGCTGCTTTTCCTTAATAAGTTTAGCAACAGCTATGGTTGCTCTTACATCTACCAAAGCGTCATGAGCGCCTATCTGCTCTATCTTGTTTGCTTCAGTTAGGTCTGTGAGTCTGAATACTGGGCGGTTGTCCTCTTTCCCGTGTGGCCATTGAATACCTTCAGGCCTTAAATCATGGCAGGCTCTGACCATGTTTATTATGTCCCACCTAGAGCACCCGTTTTTATACTCCCTCTCGTAGGGGTCCATGAAGTTTCTGTAGAGGGCGTTTCTAATAAACTCATCGTCAAACTTTATATTATTAAAACCAACTACGCAGGTTCCACGGACTGAAAAGAGGGCGTTTATTCTCTCAATGAACTCACTTTCCGGCAATGCGTTCTTTTCTTTCAACGTCTGGGGAGTAATCCCGGTGACCTCACAGGCAGAGCGGTTTGGAATATAGTCAGGAGACAGGCGGCAGTAGAGCATGACCGGATCCCCTATGGGATTTAAGGACGTGTCCGTTCTCATGCCTGCGAACTGAGCAATCCTGTCATTAAAGGGATCAGTTCCG
Organism: uncultured Spirochaetia bacterium; assembly: GCA_905236385.1. Classification (GTDB taxonomy): domain Bacteria; phylum Spirochaetota; class Spirochaetia; order Sphaerochaetales; family Sphaerochaetaceae; genus UBA1265. The sequence continues at coordinate 4,147 of CAJOOY010000027.1, read as the reverse complement.
AAAGTTTCAAGATCGTACCAGAAAAAGCTTTCAATAGGTGTATTCATATTTCTAATATAACACAGAATGTGACACTTGTTACACAAGTGAGTCTTGAAAACAGACTTCTGAGTGTGTACCATTTCTTTTGATGAGAAAAAGGTTAGTTGCAGTTTTTCTGCTTTTTATTCTTTTGTTTTCTACGGTTCATGCTGATGATTTTCAGCAAGACCCGGACTTATCTAAAGCCATGCCTGTCATAGTGGACGTGGTCACCGTTGCCATGGTTGCAAACTATGGAGAGACAAAAGTGTACCTTCCATCCATGGGTATATCATCTTCTGAATCTGGCTTACCTACAAGAATAAGCTTTTTCTTAACAGACCCAGCTGCATTTACAAAAAGCATTGCCAAGGCCTTGGGCCTAGATAATAAAGACCTTATTTCAGCAATCATTTCCTCATTCAATTCAACCATTTCAGACCCCGTGCTTTCAGCAGTCTACTACTCACTGCTGAGCAAGAATTACAAGGTTGGTAACTATTTGATTAGCGGAAATCTCCTTCTGACCTTCCCAGAAGACGTTTCGCACATGACGCTTGAAGAACTGATGAGTGCGGATTTAAGTAACAGCGATCCAATTCTGATTCAGTCAAATCTGAATGTTTACGGCTCTGAGCTCTCAAAGCCTGTCAGCATAACCGGTGTTTTCTCTCTGGATGTGGAAGAAAAAACCCATGTAGTTTTAAGACCTGTAAATGAATACATGATTAACAATAACCTAGTCACAGGCGGCGAATTCCGCTTCTGAGGCTTTCAAAGTAGGTGCATTATGAACAGTACTATCAATGATTTTCTTGTAAAACACTCTCTATCTGAGTCCGCCATAGACATCCAGGCACTATGCGACTATTTCATCTCCGAAATGAACGCAGGCCTTGAAAAAAGACCCTCTTCTCTTGCCATGATAAACAGCTACTGCAACCCAGTAGAAAAAGTTCCTGCAGGAGAAAAAGTAATAGTAATAGACGCTGGAGGTACAAACCTCAGAACCTGTCTGATTTCCTTTGATGAGAGCGGAAACAGCATTTTAGAGGATTTCAGAAAAACCCACATGCCAGGAATTGGTAAAAAGATTTCAGCCAAGGACTTTTTCAGTGTCTTTGCAGATGAGACAGAGCGCCTGATTGATAAATCTGACCGTATAGGTTTTTGCTTCTCTTACGCAGCAGAGATTCTTCCGGACCATGACGGTGTGCCTGTCAGTCTGAGCAAGGAAATAAATGCTCCTGAAGTGGTTGGTAAGAGGCTTGGAAAAGAGCTTCTGACAGAGCTTGAGAAGCGTGGCTTTGACGTTTCAAAGAAAAAGATAATCATTCTTAACGATACTGTCTCAACTCTTCTTGCGGGCATTTCCAAAGTAGAGGAGCTGGGCTGCGAGGGGTGCATAGGCTTTATTCTCGGAACAGGAACCAACACTGCCTATATTGAGGGAAAAACCATAATCAACGAGGAGTCCGGAAATTTTAATCTCGCCCTTGGAGATATTGATGAGGCCTTCCTCTCCTCCACCCTTGAACCAAAGAAATACCGCTTTGAAAAGATGATCAGCGGAAAGTATCTTGGTCCAGGATGCCTCTTTGTCCTGAAACAGGCACAGAAAGAAGAACTTATCTCTTCAAGGACAACTCTTCCTGAAAATCTGATCTCTGCAGATGTCACTTCCTTCCTCAAGGGAGGAAAGTCAGCTCTGGACACATTGGATGCTACAGACAGAGAGACCATTGAAAAGCTGATCAAGGCCTACATAAGAAGAACTTCTAGACTTGTTGCAGCCAACCTCGCAGCTTCTGTTCTCAAGACGGGATACGGGAAAGAGAAGCCTGTCCTGATAAATGCAGACGGTTCAACCTTCTACTTTGTTCCCGGACTCAAGGAACAGACAGAGGCCTGTCTTTCTGCCTTCCTCAGGGAAAAAGGAAGAAGCGCGGTATTTACCCAGATAGAAAACTCACCGGCAATCGGAAGCGCAATCGGAGCCTTGAGTATTTAAGCCTTCCTAACCCTGGTATCCATACTGGCCTATGCCGTTGAATTACAGTCCTTATCAATCAGACACAGGGCACAACAGTGTTCTTTCTGATCATCCTCAGCAGTCTAGTGCAGAACGCTCAAGATCACTTCTCTTCACCACGCCTTTTTCAAGACCGTTAAGCACGGCTGTGATCTGACCATAAACGAATATATTACAAACCAGAGGATAAATGAGGCAAAGTGGATACTTGAGTCCACGGACAAGCCCATAACGGAGATTGCGAACCTGCTGGGCTTCTCGTCCCAGAGCTATTTCTGCTCTGTATTCAAAAAAACCACCGGAGTCTCCCCTGCAAAATACAGGATGAACTTCGGTGGCTTCTATCAGGTGGATTAAACAGCCTTACTTCTCTTCGAGGTTAACGCCGTTTACCTTGTCAAACATATGCATAGCCTTTCCGGGGAAAGTATACTTGATCCTGGAACCGTTTGTGGTAAGTGCAGAAACGGCCTTCTCGCTCATTTCGATTGTAGAAACGACCATAACAACATCATTACCAAGGCTTGTGACATGCAGGTGGATTGAAGAACCCATCATCTCATTGACGTCTATTACAGCCTCAATTCCTTCCTCGCCTTCCTCACAGACTCTCATGTGCTCAGGTCTTACACCAAGTGTAATATCCTGTGTCTTGACTCCATTTGCCTTGAGAGCTTTCTGCTTCTCTTCGGATACAGGAATCTCAATTCCGCCAAGCTGGACATGATACTCGCCCTTGTTCTCTACAAGGATTGCATCAAACATGTTCATTCTCGGTGTTCCGATGAATCCTGCTACAAACAGGTTGTGCGGATGGTTGAAGACTTCCTGCGGAGTTCCTACCTGCTGGATGTAACCGTCCTTCATGATTACAATCCTGTCTCCGAGAGTCATGGCCTCTGTCTGGTCATGAGTGACATAGATGAAGGTTGTGTCAATTCTGCTTCTGAGCTTGATGATCTCAGCTCTCATCTGGTTTCTGAGCTTGGCATCAAGGTTTGAAAGCGGTTCGTCCATGAGCATGACCTGCGGGTTACGGACAAAAGCACGACCGATTGCAACTCTCTGTCTCTGACCACCGGAAAGAGCCTTCGGCTTTCTGTTAAGGTACTGAGTGATATCAAGAATCTCTGCAGCACGTCTGACTTCCTTGTCAATCTCTTCCTTTGAAACCTTTCTGAGCTTGAGCGCAAATGCCATGTTTTCATAAACAGTCATGTGCGGATACAGGGCATAGTTCTGGAAAACCATGGCAATATCCCTGTCTTTCGGCGCTACATCGTTCATCAGCTTGTCGCCAATGTAGAGCTCGCCTTCAGTAATATCTTCAAGACCGGCAATCATTCTGAGTGTTGTGGACTTGCCGCAGCCTGAAGGACCGACAAGAACAATGAATTCCTTGTCCTTAATGTCCAGATTGAACTGCTGAACTGCTACAACACCTCTTTCGGTAATCTGAAGATTTACTTTCTTCTTCGGTGCATCTTCCCCGCCCTTCTTCCTGGACTTCTTGTGGTCCTCGGCGTTCGGGTAGATCTTCATCACGTTCTTCAATGTCACTGTTGACATAGCTTTACAACCCTGAATACGGTGCCTCCGCAAGCCGTAATCTCGCAAAACCTGTTTTGCATTATGCCAGGTCTCCACACTGACACACCCCGGGCTGAGGGATTTTCCTCCATTATCCTGCACACACACTATGCTAGTGGAGTAGATCATGCGCAGGTCGGTTTGAATTATTTTACTTTCCAGACAGGCGTATCCGCAAGTGCATTCATGAACTTTTCTACAAGACCGTCCATGTACTGCCCCCTGAAGCTTCCCTCTCTGTATTTATCTGCAGAAACCTCAAGTACGTTTCTCCAGCTTTCTCTCTCGTCTCCTGCAACAATCGGATTGAACAGAACACCGTTGTCCTGAGCAGCCTGATAGTCACCTGGAGCGTCTCCAATCTTAAGAACATGGTCTGCCTCGTAGCCGTGAGCCATGGCCTTCCTCATGGTCGTGGTGGTGGCACTGTGTGTCCGGATCGTACTCGAGGGGTCCCCTCAAGGAAAGCCTTCACGGCCTGATCCGCATTTCCTGAAGCGCCTG
>CAJOOY010000026.1 GCA_905236385.1 uncultured Spirochaetia bacterium | reverse complement strand
TTGGGGTCAAAGGTCGGAGGCATAAGCCGTTACTACGACTGGGCAGTTACAAGCCCATTACCTTTAGGTGATGGGTAGTTGACGATTGCTAACCGTGTTCAGCCTGAGGTGATTGATTATCTGGCATGTGTTTTAGGAATAGAGTTCCTGTTGAAGAATCTATCAACGAGAGATTTCTCAAACTCTTTAATCTTTATGTAATTATTGGTGGTATGCCTGAAGCAGTACAGAGAAGACATTTCAAAATATGACAAAGATAATAAACTCTATATGCTCTCCTTTTTTAAGAAGCCGGAAATGCCAAAAGAACTTATATACAGTTTGGACATGTCAAATATTGTTGTTCCGAAGTAAAAAAAACTGGTACCCGGCTTTTAAATGGGAGAGATACCGGATACCAGAAATCACACTAAAGGAGGTATGAAAAAACTGTTGCTCTGCCTTTTATGCAGCAAGGAGCGTGCCAACTTTGGTGTTTTGGCCTATTTTTGCTTAAAATGGACATTTGAGCGGGGTGTGAAGTTTTTTCAGATGTGAAAAAATTTCTCAGGGTTTTAAACTGTGCATTTTTTTCACACTTGTCACTTTTCTTTTACATGATTATTGTTTACCCATGGCAAATTTACGACTGAATAAGAAATTCAAATATGTTTATTTCAACTCCGTAATGTACATCATTGCGGCTAACCTGCTTGTTTATATTTTTCTTCATTTCTCAAATATAAAAATCAACTCTTATCCCCTTATTTACTACCTCAGCCTTGTCCCTGGCTGGATTTCCAAGGGTTATGTTTGGCAGTACGTGACCTACATGTTTGTCCATGTGGACTTTTTGCATATTCTTTTTAACATGTACATGCTTTTCATGTTCGGAAGCATGATAGAGAGGGCTCTGGGTAGTAAAGAGTTCTTACTCTTCTATTTCACTACTGGTATCCTCGCCGGTGTCCTGGGCTCACTGTTTTACAACCTTACAGGCTACTCATACGTAGTTGTTTACGGAGCATCGGGCGCCATCTACGCTCTCATGTTCCTCTCTTCAGTCATGGTTCCAAACGGAAGAGTCATGCTGTTCTTCCTTATTCCAATGAGACTCGGCGTTCTGATTCTGGGTTTCATGATTATTGAGGTCTTCCGTGTAATCTTTGTAACGGACGGCGTAAGCTCAATAGTTCACGTAGGTGGCATGCTTATAGCCTGGGTCTACTGCCTGGTCCGTTTCAGAATCAGTCCTTTCAAGGTCTGGAAAAACCTTTTTACACGAAGATAACTGTGGTAGAATGAGGCCATGATACCGGAAGATATTTTAAAAAGCGTTCCTAAAGTAGAACTACATCAGCATCTGGACGGAGGACTTAGGGTCCCGACAATCATTGAACTGGCCGAGAAGCAGAACTTTAAGCTTCCTGCCGAAGACCCTAAGAGCCTTAAGGCCTGGTTTGAAGAGGGTTGTAACCTCAAGAGCCTCACTCTTTACCTAAAAACGTTCAATGTCACCACTGCTATCATGCAGACTGAAGAGAACCTTACGAGAATAGCCTATGAGGTTGTTCAGGACTGGAAGAAAGAAAACGTAGTCTACGGAGAGGTCCGCTTTGCTCCTATCTTCCACACAGCCGAAGGCCTGTCCATGGACAGAGTTGTTGAAGCTGTCTTAAGAGGCTTGGACCAGGGAAAGAAGGAAACCGGTGTTGAATACGGCTTAATTCTCTGTGCCATGAGACACCAGAGTCCTGAGATCAGTCTTGAGGTCGCAAAACTGGCAGTGGCCTTCAGAGACCGCGGTGTAGTTGGTTTTGACCTGGCTGGAGATGAAAGTGGCAACCCTCCTAAAAAGCATCTGGACGCTTTCCAGTACATAAGAAAAAAGAATTTCAACATAACCCTCCACGCTGGAGAAGCCTTTGGACTGGACTCCATCTGGCAGGCCATACAGGTCTGTGGTGCTCATAGAATAGGGCATGGAACCCACCTTATTGATGATGTAAACCATGAAGGCCTGATGATTGAAAGCATGGGAGATCTGGCTCACTACGTACTGGATAAGAGAATCCCTCTTGAAATGTGCCTCTCCAGTAACATAGGAACCGGCGCTGCAGAGAGCTTTGCAAACCACCCGTTCCCACTGTTCTTCAGAAACCACTTCAGAGTCTTCCTGTGTACAGATAACCCGCTAATGAGTAACACAAGCATGACAAAGGAAATGAAGATAGCTTCAGATACCTATGGCCTGAACCTCAAGGACCTTGAAAGGGTCACGGTAAATGCCATGAAGAGCTCCTTCCTGCATCATGATGAAAAGCTCAGAATCATCTATCAGGTTATTAAAAAACAGTATGCAGACATAAGACAGGCATACGGTTACTCAGACTGGAACTGACCTGTTTCAGATTGTTTTATCATTCCTTATTCGTTAGAATATCTGCCGTACAGGAGATTTTTAACCATGAGAATGAGCAAACTTTTTTCAAAAACCCTCAGAGAGGCCCCAAACGGAGCTGATACAAAGGGGTATGAGTATCTTCTCAGGGCAGGTTATATAGACCAGCTGGCTTCCGGCATTTTCTCACTTTTACCTCTCGGATTCAGATCAATCAGAAAGATTTCTACAATTGTAAGAGAGGAGATGGACGCCCTAGGTGCCCAGGAAATTCTCATGCCGGTAGTAAACCCAGGAGACATCTGGAAAGAAACCGGCCGTTTTTACAGTATTGACAGGGAAATGACCAGGTTCAAGGACCGCCGTGACAGTGACATGTGTCTAGCCATGACACACGAGGAGTGCTGTACAGACCTTGGTAGAAACGTAATTGATTCATACAAGAGGCTGCCGCTCCTGGTCTACCAGCTTCAGACAAAGTGGAGAGACGATCCACGTCCGAGAGCCGGTCTTATCAGAGTCCGTGAGTTCACCATGAAGGACAGCTACAGTTTCGACCGTGACCAGGCCGGACTTGAGAAGGTCTACAAGGCTCATTACGACGCATACTTCAGAATCTATAAAAGATGTGGCCTTCCAGTTGTAGCCGTTGGTTCAGACAGCGGTATGATGGGTGGAAAAGTCTCTCACGAATACATGTATCTCTCACCAATTGGAGAAGACACAATCATAACTTGTCCATCCTGCGGTTACACTGCAAACAGACAGGTTGCCAGATTCAAAAAGACATACAACAAAGAAGAGTTGAAAGAAAAAGAGCTTGTCTCAACTCCAAATGCAAAAACTATTGAAGATCTGTGCAAGGTTCTTTCAATTGAGAGTGAGAGAACAGCTAAAGCCGTTTTTATGGTCGGAACATATATTAACGACAAGGACGGAAGTGAAGAGGAGCGCCTGATAGTTGGAATAGTCCGTGGAGACATGGATGTTGAAGAGAACAAGCTTCAGAATGCAGCCAGAGCAAACTCCATGAGACCAGCTCATGAAGAAGAGATAATTGCTGGCGGTATGGTTCCCGGCTTTGGATCCCCAATAGGGTGCAAAGAAGGAACAGTGGTAGTTGTGGATGATGCTGTAGCTGAAAGTAACAATCTTGTAGCTGGAGCAAACAAAGAAGGCTACCACTACCTGAACACAAACTACGGTCGTGATTACAGTGGTACTGTTGCAGATATTTCCAGTGCAAAAGATGGCTACATATGCCCAGACTGTGGACAGCCTCTGAGATCTTCTAAGGGTGTTGAGGTTGGAAACATTTTCCAGCTTGGAACACGCTACTCAGAGGCCATGAACTGCTACTACCAGGATGAAAACGGAGAGAGAAAGCCCGTTATTATGGGTAGTTATGGAATAGGAATTGGAAGACTTCTTGCCTGTCTTTGTGAAGAGTACAATGATGAAAAAGGTTTGAAACTGCCTCTGGCAGTGGCGCCTTACCAGGTTCATCTGATCAGTCTGATAAAAGATGCAGAAGTTGGAGAAAGGGTTTATAATGAACTGAAGAATGCGGGTATTGAAGTCCTTTATGATGACAGAAAGGAGACTGCAGGCGTTAAGTTTGCAGACGCTGATCTTATTGGTGTTCCTGTCCGCATTACCATTGGTGCAAGAAGTTTTGCAGAGGGCAAGTACGAGGTCAAGCTGAGAAAAGAAGACAGCGTGAATCTCTGTTCTCTTGATTCCATTGTACCGGATACGCAGGCCCTCTTAGCAAAGCTCATAAGGGAATGAGGGGTCAGTATCAACCCGGGCTTTGATAACATACTTAGTGTCCGACAAAAGCCGGACACACTTTGATTTTAAAACTTGATATTTAATCAGGAGGACATGCTGTGCTTGATTCATCAACACTCGAAATGCTGAAAGAGAAAGCAAAGGAAATCAGGATCTCTACTATTAATGAGATTGCCCACCTGGGGAAGGGACACATTGGTGGAGCCATGTCAATCGTAGAAGTTTTGGCATATCTCTACTACCACGAGATGAATATTGATCCATCAAACCCCAAGATGGAAGGCCGCGACAGATTTGTCTGTTCCAAGGGCCATGCCGGTCCGTCTGTATATGCAACACTGGCAGGCAAGGGATACTTTCCTAAGGATTGGCTTTTGACTCTCAACAAGGGTGGCACAAACCTTCCAAGCCACTGTGACATGACAAAGACACCGGGAATTGACTTTACCACAGGTTCCCTTGGACAGGGTGCAAGTGCTGCAGCAGGTATTGCCCTTGGCCAGAAGATTAAGGGTGAGAAGTCTTATACCTATCTTATCCTTGGTGACGGAGAAAGCCAGGAAGGCCAGGTTTGGGAGATGGCAGAGTTTGCTTCAACTCAGAACCTCGGAAACCTGATTGCATTTACAGACTTTAACAAGCAACAGCTCGATGGTTACACAAAAGACGTTATCAACATGGATAACATTGATACAAGATGGCTCGGATTCAACTGGCATGTCCAGAGAATAAACGGTCATGATTTCAATGCTATTGATGATGCAGTTCAGGCAGCAAAGAAGGTTACTGACCGTCCCAGCATGATTATTATGGATACAGTGAAGAGCTGGGGTTACGCTCCTGGCGTTGGCGTTGTTTCCAACCACAGTATGGCAGTTTCCGAAGAGGATGCAAAAGCAGCCATCAAAGCTCTTGAAGGAGGCGCAAAATGAGAGACACTTCTGATCTTGGAAACATGAAAGACGCAATCATGTCAGCAATCATTGACCTTGCCACTGAGCATAAAGATGTCTGCATGCTTGAGGCTGACCTCATGACTTGTCTTGGAAGTACTGGCTTTAAGAAGCAGTTCCCGGAGAGATTCTTCAACTGCGGTATTGCAGAAGCCAACATGGTAGGAGTAGCCGCCGGTCTTTCTTCAATGGGCTTTGTTCCATTTGCTGACTCCTTCGGTGTCTTCTCTTCCAGAAGAGCTTATGACCAGTTCTTCCTTTCAGTTAACTACGCAAAGCAGCGTGTTCACCTCATTGGTACAGACCCTGGTGTTACAGCTCAGGTTAACGGTGGAACCCATATGCCGTTTGAGGATATTGCTCTTATGAGACAGATACCGGATCTGATCATACTTGATCCTTCCGATGGTCAGAGCTGCTATGAGCTTATCCGCCAGGCCTATGAAAGCGGACACAGCTCATACATCAGAGCCGGTAGAAGAGGAATTACCCACAGATACCCAGTTGGAACAAAGATTGAGCTTGGTAAGGGAATAGTTCTTCAGGACGGAACAGATGTAGCTATCTTTGCCACAGGCGAGACCATGGTAAACGAGGCTGTTAAGGCTCTTGACATTCTCAAGGCTGCCGGAATCAGCGCTGCTCTTATTGACCTTCATACAGTCAAGCCTCTGGATACAGAGCTTATTGAGAAGTATGCCAAGAAGACAGGACACATTCTTGTCTGTGAAAACGGCAGATATGCTGGAGGAGTTGGTGAGGGAATTGCTTACCATCTTGCAAAGACCTGCCCAACAAAGATGGACTTTGTGAATGTAGGCGAGAGATTCGGAGAAGTCGGAAACCTCTCCTACCTGATTAAGACATTTGGATTCACAGCAGAAGATATTGCTGAAAAAGCCAAAGGTCTTCTTTAAGAATTACGGCCATTGCCCAAACGGGCAGTGGCCATTTCTTTGTCCAAATCTACTGCTGAAAGAAGAAAATACTCCTGTAAACAAAATGTAGTATAATTAAAACATGAAGCAGTTTGATATCTTCATTTCAGCTCTCAGGGATTTTGAAACATCCGACAAAGCACTTTATAAAACACCGTGTAACCGTACGGCCCTGTGTCACGCATTGGCCGTAAGGCTTATGAAAGCGCTTGAGTGTTCTGGTGAGCCGTACTTTGTAGATATGGCTGTTTCAGAAACCAGGTCTAAAAAGATAATTACACCAGATATTTTGGTCCATGATAGGAAAGGTGGGAAGTTCATGGCCGTAGTCTGTAGGAGTGATTACCTCTCAGAGGGGGAGCAGGAAGAGTTAAACCGCCTATCAGAAGAGAGTCATGGCTGCTTGTGCTTAGGCCTCTCTTTTTTCCCACAAAAGAATTATATGCTCATCTACACCACAGGGAATGAGACAAAATACATGCACTTCAGCAGAAACACCTTAACCTGTGAAGCTATCCGTGTCAAAGCCTCCAGACAGGAGAGTAGCTCTGAAGACCAGATGGCTTTTAAGTTAAAGATTTGAAGAAAACCACTTTTGTAGAAGAATCCCAGCCGCAACACTGACATTCAGACTGCCCTTTGTGCCAGCCATGGGAATGGAGACTCTCCCAGTGCAGCAGGCAAGTATTTCGGGGCTAATTCCAAATTCTTCACTACCTAAAACCACGGCCCCACGCTGTGGAAACTCAAATTTGTTTATATCTGTTCCCCCAAGTTCGAGGGCAAGAACTTCTCCTTCATTGTAGGTTTTAAGAAGCCTTACTGTCTCTTCTTCACTCATAAAGGTCCATTCAACTGTTCCCGTAGTACCTCTTGATGTTCTTCTGGCCCTCTGGTGGTCAGGGGAGGCTGAGCCCTCAACTAGAATTATTTTTTTTATTCCAAATGAGTCGGCACTTCTAAATACTGCGCCCACGTTGTACGGACTTCTGAGGCGGTCCAGAACCAGAATCTTATCTTGAATCAATCTTTTAGACACATCCAAATCCCCACTGTCATCTGTAAAATCCCAGTCTGAGGGTTCAGCTCCAAGGCGGCTTAGGAGGGCCTGGGAGTAGTCTTCCAGACGGAAGGCAAGGCTTTTGAACTCCTCATCCGTTTGAGGCTTTTCAGTGCTAATTGGCTTAAGGGAGGCTAGGGGAAGAATTGTATTTAGATAGACTAAATCTGGACACCGGTTCAGGCGGGCTCTGTGGGCAGCCTCGGCTAGAATCATGGAGATTTTACGAATCCTGGTTCTTTCTTTTAGAGAGAGCAGCTTCTTTTCAGTCAGCATCCTCTTCCTCTTCTTTTGTTTTTAGAGATGGCAAAACACATAAGGCAAACTCACCCTTTTCGGTTTTAAGCTGACTGAGAACTTCTTCTGCTGTGCCGTAGATAAACTCTTCAAAAGTCTTGGTCATTTCTCTTCCGAGAACCATGGTTCTTTCAGGAGCGAGGTTCTTAATCTCAGTCAGAGTCTTCTGAATGCGGAAGGGAGATTCGTAGATTATAAAGGCCTCATCGCGTTCAAGCAGCTGCTGAAGACGCTTTTGTCTTCTTCCGCTTTTCGGGCTGAGGAAGCCTTCAAAAGTAAAGGTTTTTCCGGCCAGACCGCTTGCACTTATAAGGGTTACTGAAGCAGATGCTCCCGGGATGGGGACAACCGTGAAACCTGCGGCCCTAACTGTTCTGACCAGGCGGCTGCCAGGGTCACTTACACCAGGTGTGCCGGCATCTGAGCAGTAGGCTACATTTTGACCCTCTGTGAGGAGTTTTACTATTCCTGCAGCGGAGTTCTCTTCGTTTCTGGCGTGGCAGGCTATCAGGTTCTTGCCCTGAATTCCCAGGTGGTTAAGCAGGATGGCTGTGTGCCTGGTGTCTTCGCAGGCAATAGTGTCCACGCTCTTGAGGGTCTCTATGGCCCTGAGCGTAATATCTGACATGTTTCCTATAGGGGTAGCAACAATATAGAGAATGCTCATGTCTTGAGGATATATTATTTACGCATAAAAAGGAAAGTGATAGAATTCGCTGACAAAGGATTCAACTATGAACTTTACTAAAAGAACAGTTACATGCGGCGCTCTGACAGCTGCAGACGTTGGAAAGACCGTCATACTCAACGGATGGGTCCATAGGGACCGAAACCATGGAGCATTGCACTTTATTAACCTCAGGGACCGCTATGGGATTACTCAGGTTGTGGTGGATGACAGTGCCTCAGAAGAGCTCCAGAAGGCGGCTGCCGCACTTAAGATGGAGTACTGCATTGCCGTTACCGGCGTGGTAAGAAAGCGCCCTGATAACATGATCAACAAGGACATGGCTACAGGCGAGATTGAGGTTCAGGCTCAGAAGATTGAGATTCTGTCAAAGTGCGAGACGCTCCCGTTCATGATTGACGAGGAGACAACTGCAAACGAGGATCTGAGGCTTAAGTACAGATTCCTGGATCTGCGCTCAGGTGGTATGCAGAAGAGAATCAGGCTCAGACATGAGTTCATCAAGGCCATCAGAGACTTCCTCTGTGACAAAGACTTCTACGAGATAGAAACTCCAACCCTTATCAGAAGCACACCTGAAGGCGCAAGAGACTTCCTTGTCCCGTCCAGAAAGTACGCTGGAAAGTTCTACGCTCTTCCACAGAGCCCACAGCTTTACAAGCAGCTGCTGATGGTCAGCGGATTTGACAAGTACTTCCAGATAGCTCGTTGCTACAGAGACGAAGACGCTAGAGGTGACAGGCAGCTTGAGTTCACACAGTTGGATCTTGAGATGAGCTTTGTCCAGAGGGACGATGTACTCTCCCTTATGGAAGAACTCTTCGGCTACGTTTTCAAGAGAACCATGAACTACGAGCTTCCGGCTCACTTCAGAAGAATTGACTACTTTGATGCCATGAATACCTACGGTTGTGACAAGCCGGATCTTAGATTTGAGTGTGAGATCAAGGATCTTGCACCGATTGTTGAAAAATCAACATTTGAAGCTTACAAGCAGATTCTGGCAGACAAAGGCTTTGTTAAGGCCGTGGTAGCCCCTGCAACAGAGGGCTTTGATATGACCAGAAAGTATCTTGATTCCCTTGCCGAGGCCGCCAAGGTCTACGGAGCCTCTTTTGTCCCGTTTATCAAGGTAGGTGAGAATCATGCCCTCTCCGGTAGTGCTGCCAAGTACTTCACAGGTCTTGAAGAAGAGCTCTGCTCTTATCTTGGTGCAAAGAACGGAGATGTAATTTTGATGGTTGCTCACAACAACTGGAAGAAGTGCTGTGCTTCAGCCGGTGCTTTGAGAAGCAAGCTTGGAAAAGACCTTGGTCTTATCAAGCCGGGCTTTGCATTCTGCTGGATTGTTGACTTCCCGCTCTTTGAGTACAACGAGGAAGAAGGGCACTGGGAGGCAGCTCACCACATGTTCAGCATGCCTCAGGCAAAGTTTATTGATACTCTTGAGCAGAATCCTGGAGAGGTCAGAGGTGATCTTTATGACATGGTTGTAAACGGTTACGAATGTGCTTCAGGTTCAATAAGAATTCATGATGTTGAGCTTCAGAAGAGGATTTTCAGAATCTGCAACTTTACCGATGAAGAAGCTGAGAAAAAGTTTGGCTTCCTCTTGAATGCCTTCAAGTACGGACCACCACCACACGGTGGAATTGCTCCTGGAATTGATAGAATGGTCATGATCATGAGCGAGCAGAGTTCAATAAAAGAGGCAATCGCCTTCCCGAAGAACAGCTTTGCAGTCTCTCCAATGGATGATTGTCCGAACGATGTAGACCAGAAGCAGCTCGAAGAGCTTCACTTGGCTATAAAGTATCCTAAGTGATTAGTTTTTTTATTGATTTACAGGCCCAGATTCAGTTCTGGGCCTTTATTTTCTTCTGATAGACCGTTTTTTCAGTTGTTGGTAT
>CAJOOY010000025.1 GCA_905236385.1 uncultured Spirochaetia bacterium | reverse complement strand
CCCACTTATTGGCCCCATTATATCAAACGGAAGGCCAAAGAGAGACAAAAATGACGCACCCAAAACCACCCCGCCACCAGGAATCCCCGGAGCCGCCATATTTATCAACGTGGCCGCCCCGACCATGAGCAAAATGGTCGGAAAAGACAAATTTAGCCCATACACGTCCGAGGCAAACACCGCCAGGCACGCAAACGAACAGGCCCCGCCGCACATATTTATTGTGCAGCCTAAAGGCAATGTAAATCCGCTGACACTCTCAGGCGCCCCCAGCTCGTTTACACTCACCCTAATTGTAGTCGGCAAGGTTGCCGCACTGGAGGTAGTACTGAGTGTAACAAGTGAAACCTTGCCACACCCCTTAAGAAATCTAGCCGGGCTTATTTTAGTGTAAAGGCAGGTAGGCACAACCATGACCAAGAAAAACACCACTATGCAGCTGAGGTAGCAACAAAGGATATACTTAGCCAAAGATGTAAATATGCCAGCCCCATAAGTGGCCACCGAATATGCCATAAGAGATAGAACACCTATGGGTGAAAGCTCCATGAAGTACTCAAGCATCTTGAAAAAAGCCGAAGAAAGACTGTTCATGAACTGAACCACAGGCTTCCCTTTCTCCCCAACAGCCACAACAGCCACGGCAAAGACCATGGTAAAGAGAATAACTGAGATAGTGCTCCCACCGGCCATGGCACTCACTATATTTGTTGGAACTATCTGCATCAGAAAGCTCTGAACGGAAAAGTCAGCCTGACTTCCTGTGTAGGCCTGCCCACTGAAGCTCATGCCCCTTCCCGGCCTGATTAAATAGGCTATCCCAAGGGCAATAAAGGAGCTGACCACAAACATAACCACATACAGCGCTATGGTCCTGAGCCCTATCTTTCTCAGAAGGCCTGTATCCTTAATCCCCGTTATTCCACAGAAAACTGCACAGAACACAACGGGGATAATCATAAGTTTAATCAGGTTCAGGTATATGTCCCCGACAACCTTAGTCTTAACACTCAGTTCTGGAAACAAAAGCCCAAGTCCCACTCCGAGGATGAAGCCTACAGCCACCCTCAGAAACAAATTCTTCCTACTGAAAAAAACTGTCATTTTTATTACAGCCTAAGCCTAGTACAACAGGTCAAAGTAGCTGAGATCTGTAGTGAGAATCTTGTCCATGGAAGGAATAGTCTTCCTGTAGGAATCCAGCGTTCTCCAGAGCTCAAAGAATTCAGGATCTTCACTGTAAGCTTCAGCATAGATACGGGTAGCCTCTGCATCTGCCACACCCTTGATCTTTTCAGCCTCAGCGTAGGCCTGAGAGAGAATGGACATGCGCTCATTCTCAGTCTTACCTTCCCACTCAGCCTGCTGACCACGGCCGTAAGACCTGTATGCTTCAGCTATCTGGTTTCTCTCCTTGATCATTCTCTGGTACACGCTCTCAGTCAGGTCGTCTGAGTATCTGATCTGGCGGATGATTATATCTACAAGCGTTATTCCATACTGCTTTGTGTACTCACTGGCTATCTCAAGCATCCTCTCAGAAAGCCCTGCTCTTCCAATCTTTATATTTTCCTGCTGGACAGAAGAAACGGTTAGGGTTCTTAGGCGCTCTGCATCTTCCAGGTTTTCAAGGTTTGAAACCTCTTCCACTACAGATATGCTGTTAATCTTGTTCGTGCTTCTGACAGCCTCATTCAGGTAGTTTTCAGAGATAACAGTTCTCACAGTTGAATCCAGAATATCGTCCAGTCTCAACTGGGCTGTCTCAACAGTGTTCACAGTCTCATAGAAGAGAGCCGGATCAGTTATGACCCAGCGGCTTGTCGGGTCCACATAGATGAACTGGTTCTCTTTAGTTGGAATTCTCTGCGCATCTCCATCCCAGGAGAGGATCTTTGAAGAGTACTTAGTTACATTGTCCACAAAAGGAGTCTTAATCTTGAGGCCAGATTCAGTTTCGACCTTAACAATCTTACCAAACTGGGTCACAACGGCCTGCTCACCCTCACTCAGAATATAGAACGGCTGGGCCATGATAAACAGAATAACTACGGCCGCAATTATAATAATAGTTACAGCGGTCCTGGTTGATTTAGCCATTTTAGCACTCATTTTGCACCTCCTGCCTGAAGGTTGCTTACCGGAAGGAAGTTTTCAAGATTCTTGTCTATGACTGTGAGAGAACCCTCTGCGCCATCAGCAAAAACATCTTCCATAGTCTCTAGGTAGAGTCTTCTGGCCGTAATATCCTTGTTCTTCTCGTACTCAGCTTTCACGCTCTCAAAACGCGCCACATCGCCCTGGGCAGTGTTCACGCGCTCGGCAGCATAACCTTGGGCCTGCTGAATGAGCTTGCTGGCCTCACCCTGCGCAGCCGGAATAACCTTGTTGTAGTTTTCCTTGCCCTCATTTATCAGCTTATTCATGTCCTGAATGGCCTTGTTGACGTCCTCAAACGCATCTTGTACGTCCCCCTCCGGAGGGACAATGTCCTGCAGCTTGACTGTTAAAATCTTTATCCCCATGTTGTAAGAGTCCAGTATTTCCTGCATCATCTGCTCAGCTTCAACTTCAATGGAAGTTCTTTCGCTGGTCATAATACTCAGTATGGGCAGGTCTCCGACCAGCTGGTTCACAACCGACCTGGAGACGTCGCTGATAGTCTGGCTGTTGTTTCCAACGCTGTAGAGCCACTTATACGGATCATCAACCTTGTACTGTACTATCCACTGGATATCCACAATATTCAAATCTCCAGTGAGCATAGTCGACTCCGTTGTATAGTCCGAGTAACTATACTTAGTAGATCTAATCCCGTCTCCAGCCGAAGTGGCCCTGTAGCCAAATGTCAGCGTCTGAACCGTCTGGGTTGCCACCTTCTTATACGTGTCTATTCCAAAAGGAATTCTTGCGTGCAAACCTGGGCCCACAGTCTTTAAATACTGACCGAATCTGAGCACCACAGCCTGTTCTGTCTGGTCCACCATATAGAAGGAGGAAAACACTCCAATCAGTACAAAAACAGCAATCAAAGCCCAAACCACAAAGCCCTTCTTAATCTTAATAGCCTTCATGTTCGGTCTTCTGAAATGCGGTCTGTAGAAGTTGGAACCGTTATTCTGATCATTCTGATATTCCATTTCAATATCCTCTAATTCCTGTTTTTCCTGTTCTTGAGAAAACCAATCTTTTTCTCAACCTCCGGGGCCACGTCTCTGTCATAGACAGTCTTTACACCGTAGCTTCCGCTCTGTTTCAGAATCTCAGCCATCTCCTTAAGGGCCTTCCAGTCCTCTTCAGAGACATTCTGATATGTCTTCTTTACTTCCGCAAAGTTCTTGGCAACATGAATAGGGAGCTCCCTGAGTTCTCTGGCTCCACTGGCTTCCAGAAGAGAAAAGACCGTTTCAACCAGAAGTCTTCTTCTGTCATTTGAAAGCCTGTCCAGAAAATCATGCGTTGCAGTATCTATGGCTCTACTTGAAAGCGTTGTCTCTTCAGAGGTGACAAAAGTTGAACCAAGCACATGCCAATGGAACGGGTTGTGCTGCATGACACTTACGCTCTCGCTTCTCACTATCCTGTTCTCAACGCCTCTGCCAAGCAGTAGTCCAACAACTGAAGACTCCGGGATAAAACCTTTAATCTTACCTTTAATACTTTCCCACCTCTGGCTCTTCAGTGTCTTTTCATCCAGCCCAGGTCCATCATAATCATAGATTCCAGCTATCACGCTCTGGTCTTTACACATGGCGCCAGCATACTTTGCCAGGTTTCCACCCTTGCTGTGCCCACAAAGATAAATATTTTTATATTTGTTGCTATCAATAGTCCTATTTAAAAACTCAACAGCATCTGTCTGAGCCGGCACGGGAACCTCAAAGCTCAGCATGAAATCTTCCTTCCAGCCGATTATGGTCGAGTCAGTGCCTCTGTACGCGACAACTGCCTCATCTCCATATGTGAACAATGCCGCAGCGAACTGCTTTGACTGCTCCACTTCAAAATCAGAGACAAAGTCTTCCAGCTTCACATCCTTAAACCTTGGGCTGTTCGGAACCTTGCTCCACAAGTCATACCTTGTCTTTCTGAGAAACCCATCCTTATCAGTCAGAGCCTCAGGGTATATTTCAGTCACAAGACTCTTTATGGCCTTTCCCCTGTAATCCTTCAAATTCTCAAGCGGAGCATAGACAAGCTCAGCGAAGATGACAAAATCCACATCGGAGTACGGCACCACAGAGGGCAGCAGATCCCCTCTCCAGTCCATGTAATCAAGCAAGTTGTAAATTTTTTCCTTCTCTTTTGCCATTTTTATCACTCACCCGGGTCGCTTCTCAGAACCTTCCCTATGTTCCACTGATGCGCAGCCTTTTCTGATGCCCCCTTTCTCTGCTCCTCGTTTTCATAGACAACCTCGGCAGTATGACAGCCGCAGTCCATGCACATGACGTAGAAGCACCACTTGCCCTCTTCTTCAAGAACGGCAGGTCCACCGCAGATTGGGCACTCCTGTAAATCAAGGTTTTCCATTATTTCTTTCATACATTCTACAATAATAAACACAAGCCCCAGAATCAAGAACTGTTACACAATCACAGATGGGCAACAAAGGGCGAATACTTGAAAGAGTTCTGTCATAATTGTAGATTAATCAGGAAAAAAATGCACTGACTCCATCCGGAGAGTGGCTTGAAACAGGAAGTAAAAAATGAAAAAGAATGTACTAAATACAGATCTTACAGGTAAGGTTGCAGTCGTAACGGGAGCAGGCGGTGTTCTCTGTTCTCAGTTCTCAAGGGTTCTTGCCCGCGCTGGCGCAAAGGTTGCTCTTCTGAACAGGACAGTGGAAAAAGCCCAGAAGGTTGCGGACGAGATTATTGCCGAAGGCGGTGTGGCAAAGGCTTATTGCTGTAATGTATTAGACAAGGAGCAGTGTGAGGAAGTCGCTTCTCAGGTGCTTTCTGATTTGGGTCCCTGCGATATCCTGATCAACGGTGCAGGCGGTAACAACCCCAAGGCCACAACCGACAAGGAGTACTTTGAAAACGGCGATCTGGAGTCAGAGACCAAGAGCTTCTTCGATCTTGATGATAACAGCGTAACCAGTGTCTTCGAACTGAATTTCACGGGTTCCCTGCTTCCGACGCAGGCTTTTGCCAAGCAGATGGTAGGCCGTGAAGGCTGTAACATCATAAACATCAGTTCCATGAATGCGTACCGTCCGCTTACAAAGATTCCGGCATATTCCGGATCCAAGGCTGCCGTTACCAACTTCACACAGTGGCTTGCAGTTTATTTTTCAAAGATAAATATCCGTGTAAATGCCATTGCCCCTGGCTTCTTCTCCACTGAGCAGAATGCAAAGCTTCTGTGGAATGAAGACGGCACACCCACAGCCAGAACCGGAAAGATTCTTGCCGCCACTCCCATGGGTCGTTTCGGCAAAAGCTCAGAGCTTGCAGGTGCACTTCTTTTCCTGCTTAACAATGAAGCTGCAGGTTTCATAACAGGCATAACCCTTCCTGTGGACGGCGGTGTTTCTGCCTATTCGGGAGTCTGAATACAGGCCTCTATTTCCTTGAAATACACAACAGGTCAATTCAAGGTTGAAGCCTCTATTTTTTACTTGTACTTGTTGTACATGGCCTGAATTCTCTTTTCCAGCTCTGTAATAACCTTTCTACACAGCTCAACCGAAAATTTTAAATTAGATATGATTTGCTTCATACCTATAAAGACGCCACAAAGTGCCCAAGCCTTGTTTTTAGGCTGGCGTTTCAAGGCAATTACGCGTGT
>CAJOOY010000024.1 GCA_905236385.1 uncultured Spirochaetia bacterium | reverse complement strand
TTTATGAAACTGAAGCGAACACTTTTGACGTCTGAGCAGATTCAGGCAAGGGTTAAGGAACTTGCTGGGCAGATCAACCACGACTACAAGGATATTAAGGAGCCACTTATTCTGGTCGGCATCCTCAAGGGCTCTTTTATCTATCTGGCTGATCTGTGCCGCTATCTTACCATTCCACACGTGGTGGATTTTATGGCTGTCTCAAGTTACAGCCACTCTTCAAATGCAACAAAGGCTTCTGGAAACGTAAGAATCATCATGGACTGCAGAGAAAACCAGCAGGACAGACATGTTCTTATTGTTGAAGATATTTTGGATTCAGGTCACACACTTGATTATCTGATTAAGAACTTCAAATCAAGGTATACTAAGTCTGTAAAGACTACTGTTCTCGTAAGAAAAAAGACAAACCTTACCTATCCGGTGAACATTGACTATCTAGGCTTTGAGATTCCAAATGTATGGGTTGTTGGCTACGGTCTTGATTATGCTGAACAGTACAGAACTTTGCCTTATGTGGCAGAATTAGGAGAATAGACATGCGTAGAATGATTGGAACAGCTTCTTTCGGAGTAAGATGCCCCGTTATCAGACAGGGAGATAATCTCTGTGAGATTGTTACAGACAGTGTCATTGACGCTGCCAAGTCTGCAAATCTGACAATTAATGACAAAGATGTAATAGCTATCACCGAGTCCATTGTGGCCCGTGCTCAAGGAAACTATGCTTCTATTGAGGATATTGCAGAAGATGTTAAGGCAAAGACTGGTGGAAAGACAGTTGGAGTTCTGTTTCCAATTCTTTCCAGAAACCGTTTTGCCATCTGTCTCAGGGGAATAGCTAAGGGAGCTGAGAAGATTGTTCTTATGCTCAGCTATCCAACAGATGAGGTTGGAAACTCTATTCTGGACATTGAGAAGCTCTATGAGACAGATATTAATCCGTACTCAGATGTACTGACTCTTGATAAGTACAGAGAGGTTTTCGGCGTCTACAGGCATCAGTTCACAGGTGTTGACTACGTTGAATATTACTCATCTCTCATTAAGGAGAGCGGGGCAGAGTGTGAGGTTGTCTTCGGCAACAACCCAAAGAGTATTCTTGAGCACACAGATACAGTAATTGCATGTGACATACATACACGCTTCAGAACAAAGGAGATTCTCAGAAAGGCAGGGGCCAGGATAGTCCTTGGCATGGATGATATTCTTTCCTCTCCTGTAAACGGAAGCGGATGCAATGAGAAGTATGGCCTTCTCGGTTCAAACAAGGCAAGGGAAGATACGGTAAAACTCTTCCCGAGAGACTGCCAGTCTCTTGTTGAGGATATTCAGAAAGAAATGCTCAGAAGAACAGGTAAGAAGGTTGAGGTTATGGTCTATGGTGACGGAGCCTTCAAGGATCCTGTTGGAAAAATCTGGGAGCTTGCAGACCCAGTTGTTTCTCCAGCTTACACAGAGGGTCTGATTGGAACTCCTAATGAGCTGAAGCTTAAGTATCTGGCTGATAATGACTACAAGGACCTCAGCGGAACTGAGCTGAGAAGGGCTGTAGAAGAGAGTATTAAGGCTAAGAGCGTAGACCTCAAGGGCCAGATGGCTAGTGAGGGCACAACTCCAAGACAGATTACTGATCTTCTCGGATCCCTCAGTGACCTGACCAGCGGCAGTGGAGACAAGGGAACACCTGTAATTTTGATTCAGGGTTACTTTGACAACTATACAACGAATTGAGCGTGGCTTAGCTGAGTTTATTTTGGAGTTGGTTTATGCAGAGTCTAAGACAGGATGCGGATAGGATTATCAGTGCAGCCATTCAGGCGGCATTGCCGGATACGGCTGTCAGAGAAGCATTGGGCAAGATTCATTTCTCTCGGGGAAAGGTTGTTCTTGTTGCTGCCGGAAAAGCAGCATGGCAGATGGCTAAGGCTGCGTGGGATGCCCTCCCGGGACGCATAGATGGCGGAGTGGTCGTAACAAAGTATGACCACAGCAAGGGAAAGATAGGAAACCTGGAGATTTTTGAGGCAGGACACCCGGTCTCAGACTCCAACAGTTTCAATGCGACCGCAAGAGCTCTCGAATATGTCAGTAATCTCAGTAAGGAGGACAATGTCCTGTTCCTTCTCTCCGGTGGAGGGTCCGCCCTGTTTGAGAGACCTCTTGTTCCACAAGAGGAAATACAGGATGTGAACAGGCAGTTGCTTGCAAGCGGAGCTTCTATTGTTGAGATGAATACAGTCAGAAAACGCCTCTCTTCAGTAAAGGGCGGCAAGTTTGCTCTTGCCTGTCTTCCTGCCCATGTTTACTCAATTGTTCTTTCAGATATAATCGGAGATCCGCTGGATATGATTGCCTCAGGTCCGGCCTATCCCGATTCATCTACATGTGAGCAGGCTCTTTCAATTGTTTCTCATTATGGAATAAAGCTATCTGAAAAGGCCTCACTTCTTCTCAGGGAGGAGACTCCGAAGAAGCTTGAGAATGTGACTACCTATGTTACAGGAAGTGTAAAGCAGCTCTGTAAAACTGCCATGATCACTGCAAGGGAGCTTGGATATGAGCCAATCTTCCTCTCTGCCTGTCTTGAATGTGAGGCCAGAGACGCAGGTTCTTTCCTCTCTTCCATAGCAAGAGATCATCAGGATACGGAAAAATCCCTGGCCTTTATTGCAGGAGGTGAGACTGTTGTTCACCTGACAGGCCATGGTCTTGGAGGGAGAAACCAGGAGATAGCCCTTTCTGCAGCAGAGGGCCTGGCCATGTGCAAGGACAGCTGTGTCTTCTCCGTGGGCTCTGACGGAACAGACGGTCCTACTGACGCAGCAGGTGGCTACTGTGATCAGGACACTGAATCAAAACTCAGGAAAAAGGGTATTCTTATCAAGAACGTCCTGTCGGACAATGACGCCTACCATGCCTTAAAAGAGTGTGACGGCCTTGTTTTCACCGGTGCCACCGGTACAAACGTGAATGATCTGACTGTTCTTCTTATAAGAAGGTAGAATCCATGAGTGAAATCACGTCTTATCTTGAAAAATACTTTTCAATCCCCGGTGTCAGAGCCGTGGGTGTAGGCGGGTCCCGCTCAGCAAACAGCTTTGACAGTACGTCAGATTATGATATCTATGTATTCACGGAGAGAGAGCTGGATAAGGAGGAAAGAGAGAAAATAATACTTCCCGTTTCCTCAAGGTATGAGATATGCGGAGACTACTTCGGACCGGGCGATGAATACTTTGTGGATGCGCTCGGTGTTGAGTTTGATGTCATGTTTTTCAACACTTCATGGTTTGAAGATATAGTCAGATCCGTCTGGATTGACGGAAGAGCTTCCAACGGATACACAACCTGTTTTCTCTATACTCTTAAAAACCTGACCGTTGAGTTTGAAAAAGAGAGCTGGCTTACTAATTTAAAAAAGATAATAGACACGCCTTATCCTGAAAAGCTCAGAGAAAACATAGTTCACAGAAACCTCATGCTCATGAAGGACAAGCCTTTTTCTTCATACTACGAACAGATAGAAAAGGCTATAAGCAGAGGTGACATTAACAGCATAAGCCACAGGCGCTCTGCTTTCTTGGAAAGTTACTTTGATGCTCTCTTTGCCATAAACAGACTTCTTCATCCGGGCGAGAAACGTCTTATATCATTTGCACTGGATAATTGCACCGCTCTTCCTGAAAACTTTGAAGCAGATATGAAAAAAGCCCTGAACACTAACAGTCCAGAGCTTTTAAAAACACTCTCAGATATGGTTGAGAAACTAAGAAAGATTATCTGAAAAGCACAGAAAGCATTTATTATCAGTGGCAAGTTAATGTGTGATTATTTCTTCAATTTGGATAACCTTATTACTATAATAGAAAGAGCATAAGGTATTGTACGGATATGATCATAAAAGATGGACTGTAGAGTCTGAACTACATATTCTTCTACGTGACGCAATTTAACGGTTAAATCTAATAAATGGTACTTATAGTCATGTCTCAGGCGAAGAGGCTCTTGCAACAATATCACGTGGGTAATTTGTGTAGCTCCTAGCAAAACTGAATTGCAAGGATGGGGAAGAAGACGATATGTTTATATTGTTTTATTGTCACTGGACGTAAGAGAGTCATTTTCGATGTATAAGAAGGATGATGAGGTACTGGCAGAATATAACAGAACTCACGTTGATCCCTTGGTATAGCGGTGATTTGGAGACTCTGGCAAGAGAAAGATGAATATAGATGAATATTTTGAAAGAGTAAAATGTATCACATAAAGATAGAATGGGATAAATCCTGTTAGAACAATTTGTTGAAGAGGTTGAGAATATTAGGTTTAAAAGACAAGGAGTGCAATATGAGTAATATTTCAGACTATTGGTATAAGAGGATGGGCGTCCCACAAGCAGAACGCGAAAGAATAAAAAGTCTTGTTGTTGGGGAACAATGTGCAGAATTTGAATTGGAAAACGAGACTAAAAAGCTAATCCAAGTTGATGGAGAATGCTTTAAAAGTGTTTTTATCGAGAATAGGAAATACTTATATAAAGGAGATTATACGGCTCCACCATATGAGAACGATTACTCTTATGCATCAAATTATTTATCGGAGGATGGACTTGCTGGGTTTTCAATAACACATGATGGCTGGCTAGTGTCCCTCTTTTCCAATTATGATAAAAGGGGGTTTTCAAAATCAATTAAGAAATTTGTAATCGGAAAAGCATATAAGTTGGTCTGTATTGTTGCAAATACAGATGAGGGCAATGCTCTTGTCGAATTATATCAGCGATTATACGGATTTAGAAAATATGTTTCCACTATAAATGATATTGATGTTATGCGCATTCATTATGGTGACGAATTTATAGATAATTTTATCATGAGAAATGGAACACCTTTTCATGTTTTTATGATAGGAAAGAATGCAGTTGGAATAGGAGAGGATGAACACAAAAGATTTGAGGATTATTTTGAAGCTGAAAAATATGTGGACGATACTGTAAAAAATATATAGGGGAAATATTGATGGACATGTATAGGTAAAAAGCACGACTTACTCCATACTCCTTATTGTATAAGAGGAAGTTTCGATGTATCTCAGTGTTAGTAACGGGCTGAATTAACAAAGGTTATTTCTTTCTGCTGCGAACAACAGTAAAGGCTTGTCACTATCTAAAGGTCATGCGTGAAAAAATTCGAGTAAAAAAGATGTTAATATTTGTATATCAAGATAAGAACCTACTGGTAGCAGTTATCAAGAGTTTGTATTCTTCAACGAGCTTATCCGTAAACTCTCCATACTTCATTCTCCATGACCAGTTTATGTCATTACATGAAGAAGGGTAGTTCATGCGAGAAGAGGTGTCTAATTCAAGAATATCCTGCATGGGAACTATGGCTGTATCCGCTTTGCTTTCCATTACGCTTTTAACCAAGGCCCGCACTACATTTTTCTCGTCTGTTTCCAGATAAGAGAGAACTTGCTCTTTCAGGGAGCTGTCTATGCTGTCAAACCAGCCACGGGTTGTGTCGTTGTCGTGAGTTCCTGTGTAGGCAACAAACGCTCTTGTGTAGTTTTTTGGTAGAAAGCTATGGGACTTTCTGATTTTGCCTTGTCTTGTCAGTTCAAACCCGAACTGAGCTATCTTCATCCCCGGGAGGCCGTTGGTCTTTCTCAATCTGATTACGCTTTCAGTTATGTTCCCCAGGTCTTCTGCTATAATCGGAAGGTCTTTACCAAACTCTTTTTTAAGTGAGTCAAAGAGTTCTATTCCAGGAGCATGTGTCCAAACTCCGTCTCGGGCGGTTGTAGCGTTAGAAGGAATATCAAAATAGGCATCAAAACCACGGAAGTGGTCTATACGGATTATGTCATTTAACTCCAAAGCTCTTTTTATACGCTTTTTCCACCATGCAAAGCCTGTCTTTAAGTGGTAGTCCCAGTTGTAAACCGGGGTTCCCCAAAGCTGACCATCAGGAGAAAAGTTATCTGGTGGCACACCGGAGACATCTGTGAAGTGTCCCTGCCCATCAGTCTTAAACAGCTCAAGATTCGACCATGCATCCACACTGTCTTTACCAACGAAGATAGGAATATCTCCTATGCTCAACAGTCCAAGAGAGTGTATGTATGCTTGAAAAGCCTTCAGCTGCAGATCAAAGAAGAACTGGATGGCCTTGCAGATTTCAATCTCTTCTTTGTACTGATATTCTCTTTCTTCAAGAGTCTTCTTGTCTCTGATTCTCTCTGATTCATCCCAAATACTGTACCACCTTGTGTCGTTGTACTTGTTCTGCAAAACATAGTAGAGAGAGTAATCTTCAAGCCAGTAAGAGTTTTCAGAGCAGAACTTTTCTAGGTTGCTTCTGAAAGAAGTCTCCTTAAGAGCCCTTTTCGCAGCCGTCTCCAAAAGAGGCATTTTGACTTGTTTTACGTAATTAAAGTCTACATGAGAAGGGTTTTCATCTTTAAAAGCCTCTGTTGCACTAGCAGCTTCTTCTTTTGTCAGAAAGCCATCATTAACCAAAAGTTCTGGAGAGATGAGTAACTCGTTGCCTGCAAAAGCAGAGAGGGCTGAGTAGGGGCTGTTGCCGTAACCAGTGGGCCCTAAAGGAAGCATCTGCCAGTATTTAAAACCGGCAGATGCAATCTTGTTAGCAAAAATATAAGACTGTGGTCCGAAGTCTCCAATTCCATATTTCCCGGGAAGGGAAGATATGTGCATCAGAACTCCGGCTCTTCTTTGTGAAAGAACCATGTTCTGTCAACCCTTTACAGCACCAGCTGCTACACCTTTTATTATGTACTTCTGACAAGAGAGGTAGAAGATAATCACAGGAATAATGCTCATGAGGATCAGAGCCATGGTAGCACCAAGGTCTACTGTGCCGTAGCTTCCCTTGAGGTACTGAATATGGATTGGGATAGTCATGAACTTTGTTCTGTCCAGAACCAGGTAAGGCAGGAGGTAGTCATTCCATATCCACATGATCTCAAGAATTCCAACTGAGATAAGTGTTGGTTTAAGAATTGGAAGAACAATACTGAAGAATGTTCTTACCGGCCCGCATCCGTCAATGGCTGCGGCTTCTTCTATTTCTTTAGGAACTCCTTTGACAAAGCCTACGAACATGAAGATGGCCAAGCCTGCACCAAAACCGAGGTAGATAACTGGAATGGTCCATGGTGTATTCAGCTTAAGTACGTCTGCTGTCTTAGAGAGGGTGAACATAACCATCTGGAAAGGAACAACCATGGAGAAAACGCAGATGAGGTAAATCAGACGACAGAACTTATCATCTACACGGGCAATATACCAACCAGTCATGGCTGTGCAGAGAAGAATAAGAACTGTTGAACCAATTGTAATCAGAAAACTGTAAAGGGCTGACTTGATAAACGGATAGTTTCCAAATGTCATGCCTTTAAGAAAGTTCTGGAAACCTGCAAACATCTCACCCACGGGGAAGCTGAATGTATTTGTTTTTACATAGGTGTTCACCTTGAAAGAGTTAATGAGAACAAGGAGTACAGGATATACCCAAATGAGAGCCAAAAGAGCGAAGAAGATAGTAAGAATCAGCTTTGCTTTGTTTTCTTTGCTGTTTAAATTCTGTGCCATTACTGTTCAACCTCCCTCTTTCTTGTGTAACTGAGCTGTATGAGACCCAATGCTGCAACCAGGATGAAGAACAATACCGCCTTGGCCTGAGCTGTACCTCTAGCTGAAGTATTCTGGCCGTAGAATGTGTTGTAAATGTTGAGAGCAAGCATTTCGGTTGTTTTAACAACAGATCCGTCTGCTTTGAAATTAAACGGCTGACCACCAGTGAGAGCCAAGTTCTGGTCAAAGAGCTTGAAGCCGTTTGAAAGGGTAAGGAAGGTACAGATGGTAATTGACGGCATGACGTTTGGAATGGTTACCTTTGTCAGTGTCTGCCACTTGGTGGCTCCGTCAATCCTTGCTGCCTCAAGCATGTCCTCAGGCACAGCCTGCAGGCCGGCAATATAAATAATCATCATGTATCCAATCTGCTGCCAGCATAAAAGAACAATCAAACCCCAGAAGCCATACTTGGTTTCAAGGAGAATGGAAGTGTTCATATGTGAAAGAACTCCGTCAAAGATCATGGACCAGATGTAACCAAGAACAATACCACCAATCAGGTTCGGCATGAAGAAGACTGTTCTGAACAAGTTACTACCCTTAATCTTCTGAGTGAGGGCATAGGCAACTGCAAAGGCCAGTACGTTAATCAGAATAACTGAAACAATGGTGAAAAGTGCAGTGTACCAAAATGCATGAAGGAAGCTTGGATCTTTGAATGCGTTAACATAGTTATCAAACAAGTGTCCAAAGCCAAGAAACTTTGCATCTGAAGTTGTTCTGAACTTTGTGAAAGATAGACCAAAACCTCTGATAAACGGCCAGATAAAGCCAATGACAAAAGCAACGAGTGTAGGACCTATAAATAGAGGAGACCAGCGCTTCATTGGTTTTTTCATTATGCTTTCATTTTTCAGGCGTTTAGCTCCTGATGAATGTTTAGACATAATACTCTCCCTGGATTTTTCTTCCAAAGATATCCCCGAGCATTCAGAGATATCTTTGGAAGCCGGATTTCTCCGGCTTCCAAAACAGTTTTAAGATTAGATATTTGCTAACTTATACTGTGTTGCCCAACCCTGGACAAATGCGTTCTCTACGAGAGCCCAGTTTGCGTCTGTTCTTGCAGCGTCATACTGGTTCATAGCTGAAACAACACCTGCTCTCCAGTTGTCTACGTTAGGAGTATAGTTGAACTCCCAAGTCATGGTGTAGCAACCCTTGTTTGCATATTCGTTTGCCTGAGCAAGGAATACGTTCTCAGGTACAGCGGCCTTCTTGTAAGGAATAGAACCGAAGGTTGAAGCGAGAAGAGCTGTTGCCTCAGGATCTGTTACCATCCAATACATGAAATCAAGAGTTGCCTGGATGTCTGCATCTGAAGCTTTTGCATTAACTGCCCAGCAGTTTTCTGTTCCGCAGTTCAGACCGGCTTTCTCTTCACCTGCAACACCGCAGTAGAAAGGAATCATCTTCAGCTTGGCTGGGTCGAGACCATACTTGTTGACAAGTGCATCATACTCCCAGTTACCATTCTGATAGAATACAGCTTCTTTTCTTCCGAACTCTGCTTCTGCATCAAATCCGCCAGTAGCAAGGCTGACTGGGTCATAACCTGAATTGTTGATGTAAAGATCCCAAAGGTTCTTGAAGTTCTTCAGGTATGTTCCCTTGATCTCTGCAGGAGTTGCTCCCCAGAAACCGGCATCTCTTGATTCATAGTAAAGAGCTGCGTTTGCAAGGTGTCCTGAGAATCTCCATGAGGAGCTTCCGTCCATTCCGCTTGAAGTAAATGCATCAAACTCGAGATCATACTGTCTCTTGTGGATATCTTCAGCAATAGCCTTGAGAGAAGCAAAATCCTTAATATCAGAAATCTTGTAACCGGCCTTCTCAAGAAGTTCTTCGTTTACAATAATTCCGAAACACTCATAGCAGTATCCGATTGAAGCAAGCTTTCCGTCCGCTGTGTAGATGTTATAGGCATCTGTGTTCAGCTCATTGGCAACGCTTGTCCCTGTGAGGTCATAGCAGTAGTCTCCCCAAGTATCAGCTGCAGCCTTGTTTCCAACAACGAAAAGGGTAGGAGCAGAAGACTTGTCCATTTCTGCTGTAAGAGTCTCGTTATAGGTTCCTGAAGCAGCTGTAACAACTTTTACAGGAACACCAGTCTTTTCTGTGTAAAGTGCAGCAAGCTTCTGAAGGGTTTCATCTGACTCGGGCTTGAAGTTGAGCCAGTAAACAGAACCCTTGGCGGATGAACTAGACTTTTCTGAACCACCGCCTGCAAATACTGTTGTAAGTGCAAGAACAGCAATGAGAAGAACTACGAGTAGTTTTTTCATTTTTTTCTCCTTTAAAACTAAAATTCTTAGCAGGATTTTTATCCTGTCTTATAATCATAAATCTCTTGGTTTCGTAATGCAAATATTTTCAATTAAAATGTTGCTCCCATCTACCGTTTCTGAACTCAAAAAGTGTCAGTTTTTTAACTGTAAACACTTCTGAGAGGGGCACTCCATTTAATCTCATTAGAGCCTCATACAGAGCACCGTTGGGGATATCTCTATTTGCTATAGTAATATGCGGATGAAAAGCCCTGTGGTCTTTTTTCAGTGTATCAGGAAAGACCCTAGAGACAGAGTGGAACACTGTATTTCTCAGCTCATCCCAACTCTTATCTTCAATCACTCTTGCATACAGAGTCCTCTCTCCAAAGCTGCCAAAACTCTCAACATGAGCAGTGAATTCTTTGAAATATATGGAGTTAAGAACTTCAGATAGATCCTCGGTTGAATAAGAAGGGTTTAAAACAAACGGTGGGATAATAGTTACATGAAGAGGCGTTCTTTGACCGGATCTGCAGCCGTACCTACTTCTCATGTAGCTTCTGCAGTCTTCTAAAATGAGAGAAATATCTTCTGGAACCAGGACTCCTATAAAATGCGTGTATGACCTAGCGTTGTTGTTCATACAACTATTTTAACATTTAATTCTGCGGACTGGATACACGCTATTCTTTTTATTAGAATGTTGGTGAAGGAATAATTATGAAAAAACTGCCTACTTTGTTTTTAATACTAATGGTATCTCTTTGTGTATTTGCTGGTGGTTCTGCGGAAAATCCAAAAAAAGCCATGGATTTAACAGGACTTAAGATAGCTTCTCCAAGCGGAGCTCCTGCCATAGGACTGGCTTCTTTAGCTGTCGAAAACCCTGATCAGTACACCTTTGTTGCTGCAGAGACCATAACAGCTGAGTTTGCAAACGGTACTTCAGATTTCATTGTGGCTCCTATAAATGCAGGAGCTAAGCTCTTTAGTATGGGTAAGTCTAGCTACAAACTAGGAGCAGTTATCTCCTGGGGAAACCTCTTCTTTGCTTCACAGAGGCCGAATTTCAAGCTTGAAGACATGGATGGGGCAGATATTACTCTATTTGGTGAGAATACCATAAATGCCTCTCTTGCTCTTTATTCTCTCTCAAAAAATGGAATAGAACCCAAAAGTGTCTCTTATCTTGCTAGTGCTGCAAATACACAACAGCTTCTGCTTACAAATCCGGAGGCAATTGTCCTTACTGCAGAACCGGCACTTACTGCTGCTAAGACTAAAAAGCCTGAAATCCAGGGGTATTCATTGAATTCTCTTTATGAAATGGCTTCTGGAAACAATGGTTTCCCGCAGGCAGGTATATTTATTAAAGAAGAGTTGATAATCAATAGTCCGGAAATGGTTGATGCTTATCTGAAGGCAGTCAAAGAATCCTGTGATAGGTGCTCTTCTGATCTTGAAAGTGTGGCAAATGCTGTTGTCTCTCTTGAGTTGTTGCCATCTGTAGGAATAGGATTGAAGTCCATTCCAAACTGTGCTGTCCGCTATGTCAGTGCACAGGAGGCAAGAGAAGAGATAGAGCAGACGGCACTTATTGATATAAAACAGTTTGGAGGAGTTCTTCCTTCATTGGATTTCTACTATGAAACAAAATAGAAATAAGTCGGGCATCTTTGCTTCCTTTCTTGGAATAGTTCTTATCTGTGTTCTTATTCAGACTGCTGGCTGGATTAAGGGAGACAGTCTTGTATTTCCTAGTATTATTGAAATCTTTAAATCTGCCTTTAAACTGCTTCAGGATAAGCAGACTTTTTTTAAAATTCTAGTTACGTTTAAGCACCTAGCCATTTCTCTTTTAATTTCTTCTGTTATAGGTATTTGTGTTGGAGTGTTGGAGGGTAAAAGCTCCTTTGTTAGAGCTCTTTTTCGACCTCTTGAAACCTTCCTTAGATCCATCCCTATGATTGTTATGGTTGTAGTGATTATGGTCATAACAAAGTATGAATATGTGCCTGTAATAGCTACAACTTTGTTTCTTATTCCTCTTATCAGTGAGGCAACCTGCGAGGGCTGTCTTAGCCTTGATAAGGATCTACTGGATGTCTACAGGATGGAGGGAGATTTCAGCTTCAGAATTCTGAGAAGAGTCTACATTCCTCTTATGGCCGGTTATCTCAAGCAGGCCTACATAAGTGCAGTTGGAATGGGAATGAAAGTGGTTGTATCGACCGAGTATCTTGTTCAGACAAACAATTCTCTGGGCAAGGCCATCTACAGCAGCAGCTACTTCAACGAGTATCAGGATATCTATGCCTACGCTTTGATTATGATTCTTCTTGTTCTGATTGTCAGTGAGCTGCCACTGTTGCCTGGCAGGTTTAAAAACAGAAATAGATAAAAACTGCAACGGGAAAAAGATCGGGTTTAGGGCTCAGATTTCTCATATTTTACCAGTGTGTCAACGGAAACCTTGAAGACTTTTGCAAATACGCATAATTCAATGTCAGTTATAAATCGTTTTCTTGCTTCTATTCTCTGAATTGCATTCTTGTCCAGGTCAATCCCCATTAGTTGCATTTTTTCGGCCAACTGTCTCTGAGAAATGTTCATGTTCTTTCGAAGGATGGCAATTGTCTCTCCAGCAATATTGTTTCCTTCTTTTACCTTATTAATGAACACAACCGTAACGTCCTAACTAATTAAACTTTCTTAATAAAATTGACATTCACTGCTTGTCGTTACTAATAAGCGTATGCTAATATTGCTAATAAAATGACATTCAGTGAATGTCAAAATTGCTCAGAATTAATCTTTCCAAAAAAAGTTTTAGTTCTGAAAAAATAAAGGAGAGGGATGATGAAACGTAGATTTCTAATCACTGTATTGTTGCTTACCATAGTTTTGGTAGTCAGTTCCTGCGGTACAACCGTTGGGAAAACCAGTGTGACTGCGGAAGGAAACAGTTCGCTTAACACAAAGTATGAAGCTCCGGCCACTCTCGGACTTAAAAAAATGATTTCAGTTGCTAAATTCACAACAAGTGAAGCACTCAGAAATCAGGGATCCAGTTATGAAAATGCAGCTTATGATACTTTGGTGAATAAACTGCAGGCAACAGCAAGATTTATTGTTTTTGAGGAGTCTGAATTTGATACTTTGAACAACTATCTCGCGTCTGCTGGCCAGAATACTCTTCAAAAGCGCCTCGCTCAGTATATGATTGTAGGTTCTGTGAACTCTATTGCAAATAAGACTTCAAGTGGAAGCCTTTTTGGATTATCTACTGGTAAAAAAACTTGCGAAGCTTCCGTTACACTGCGACTTATCGATACCGCAACTGGACAGATTGTTTATTCGGAGGAAGGAAAGGGAACTGCCAGCAACAGTAGTACTGGCTTCAGCTATAAGGGATTCAGTGTAAACAGTGGTGGATATGATCCACAATCTTTGGAGTCTCAGGCAATCGGGGCTGCTATTGATAGTTTGATAGATAATATTATAGCAACCTGTGATAAGGATCCATGGCAGACAGAAGTTTTTGCAGACAGTGGAAGAATATACATAGTTGGTGGTGAGTCCATAGGTCTTGCTGCAGGAAAGACTCTGGCTGTTATTGAGAGAGGCGGCACAATAACAAATCCTCAGACAGGATCTGTCATTGAGCTTCCAGGTGAGAAAGTTGCAGAGGCAATCGTTCAGCAGACTTTCCCAGCTTCATTTGCTGAGGATGAAATTTCACTTGTAACAATTATTAACGGTAGCATTGATGTTGAGAATCTCAGCAACTATGTTATTCGTGAAAATGATTGATTGTAATGAATTCAATCATCAAGTTCGTAGGTCTGACGCAATTTAAGTTGCGGCAGACCTTAAATGATGAATTGTTTATAAAGAGGAAAAAAATGAAAAGAATATTAGTCTTGATTATAATGGTGGTTGCGGTTGTGTTCGCAATAAGTGCTCAGAGTCCGGCAGAGAGTAGAATGTCTATCCAAGGTGGTTATGGTGGTCTTGTGCTGAAACCCAGTAATTCAGAAAAAACAACAAGTTACGATCCGTTTATATCTGTTTCAAGCATTACAAGATATTCTTTGGAATCCCACCTTGTGGATTATTTCACTATTGATTACACCATTACTGAAGGGGTGAAACTTCATGATTATTCAACTCTAGGTTCAATATCTTTTAAGGAAGACTTTGGTTTTGGATATAATTTTGACCTGGATCCACTTAATATTATCATAGGGGGTGGCTTCTATAATCGTAATTTGATTGCAGGTGACATATTAATGATGTCTCTTGGCCTAGGTGTGTTGGCAGATGTTCAATATGATATTTCAAACGAATTCTACCTGGATTTGTCTGCAGGTTATGACTACGGCCTTTGGTCAATGCTTATTAGTTCTAGTTTTGATACATATGATTTGAAATTAAAGAATTCTGAATACTATGCTCGCCTGGGAGTAGGCTTCAGGTTTATATAGTAGCAGAGATAATCAATTTTGATGTATTAACATACTTCCTTTCAAGGGGCTGTAACAAAAGTCGGTTTTACCGACGAGAGGGTTACAGCCCTTCTTTTTTGCCAAAAACCTAAAAAAAATGACAGGCGGTTAACCTGTCATTCTCAGCGTTACCAGAGACGGGACTTGAACCCGTACGGCCGCGAAGCCTGGGGATTTTAAGTCCCCTGTGTCTACCATTCCACCACTCTGGCGGTGACTACTTATTATTCCTCATCTTCCTCTTTTGATTCAATTAGTTTTGCGTTTGTTTTTCCAGGAAGAACTTTTTTCCAGAAGGCCTGTGTGCCGTTGTAGATTTTAGCAAACTCCTCTTCAGACTCCTGAAGAGCACTCTGCCATGCAGCTCCAAAACCAGGACTGTTAATGACCAGTCTGTCAACTGCCTTCTGATAGATGTGAAGCCTCTGAACCTCTGTTCTGCCAGGCTTCTGCATGAGGTTGGCGTTTGTTATGCGAAGGTTTTCATTCTGAGCCTTGAGCTCTTCATACTGAGCCTTGAGCTTAGCCACTCCGTCTGCTTCCAGATCCATTCTGTCGGTGAGCATGTTCTTGAGCTTAGAAATCTCGCTCTTGCTTTTTCTAGAATCTTCTCTTCTTGCTACTGCCTGCCAGATGTAGACAATCAGTGCAATTATGAGACCTATACAAAGACCGATTGCCAGACTCTGAAAATTAATATCCATAACCTGTTACTCCTGATACATGAGTAAATATACTACATAATCATAAAAAAAAGAAGTCAGCACGGACTTCTTTATCTAAAGGCTGAAAGGAAGCAAAGATCTCTTGAACCGGATAGTTCAAGGTGGGGTTTCAGTTAAGCGACACATTCTGTTCTCTAAAACCCTGAAACAGGGCGAGGGCAATGCAGTGTCTCTATGCCAAATCCCTTTCTGTAAGTTTGAGCAAGAGAAATGTACGCTTCGACTCCAGCCACCTTTATTTTAACAAAAGCAGAGCCATTTTCAACATGTTTATTAAAGAAAAAAATTTTAGTATATTTAATGCATGCAGTCTAAATTGGAAAACATCAAATATATAAAACTCTCAGAAACAAGAAAGATAGGGGATTTTGTACTGGAGAAGGATATTGGCCTGCCGGTAAGCATAGAAGAAGACAAACCCGTTAAAGAGTTGGACCTAAATTCACTGGCTGCGGGTCTGATCAAGATATGTACCTATGACAAGGAGAATAAGAATTTTGAGTACTATAAAAACGTTCTCTTTGCCCTCAGGCCAGATGTGTTGACGGAACTGAATCTTGCTGCCCAAGCCAAGATGAAGGCCAAGGATTATCAGTTTGCCGAAGAACTACTTGTGGCAGTGAAAAACCTAGCTGCCAAGCCAGAGTGCTACATAAACCTGGCAGTCCTCTATGCTGAGATGGCCGTTGCATACCACAAAAAAGATGACGATGTTAGTGCTGACATGTATGATGATATGTTAATGTCCACGCTTCGTGAGTGTGAAACATATTTTCCAGATTACGCACCTGTGTACAATGAGATTTCTGCCTACCATCTAAGGCATGGAGATGTGGAGTCTGCAAGAGACTATCTTGATAAGTTCATCTCGGTTTCCAAAGACGCAAAGGCTAAAAAGAACGCCCAAGAGATGCTTAATAAGCTTAATTCCATGCTCAGCTCTAGGGATGAGTTGTTGTTTGCTTATGACAAGATGATGATGAACCAGTCTGAAGAAGCACTGGAAGCTGTTAACCGCTACCTCAGTAAGCATGAAAAAAGTTGGGAGGCTTTCTTTATCCGCGGTTGGGCAAAGAGGGTTCTTGAGCAGTATGACAGTGCCCAGGAAGACCTGCTGGAAGCCTTGAGGCTTGAGAGCAGAAACGCTGAGATTTACAACGAGCTTTCTATCTGCGCCAGAGAAAGTGGAAATACTGATCTGGCAAAGAGTTATTTGGAGATAGCTTCAGATTTGGATGAAGAGAGTGCTCTCTATTTAACAAACCTTGCCTTCCTTCATCTGATGGATAGTGAGTTTGAGGAAAGCAGGGAAGCCATTGAAAGAGCCAGGCAGATAGACCCAGAAGATCCACAGCTGCTGTACATAATTAAGCAGTATGAAGAAAAGACTGGAGATAAAATTGGAGAGATTATTTCCGAAGAAGTGTTCACAGACGAAGACTTTGATAATTTGAGAAAAAAAGACAAAGAAGAGAACACAAAGCGTGAGGAGCTGTGATGAAGGAAAACTACCTTTGTAAGACAGAAAAAGACATGGAAGCTCTCGGTTCATCTTTCGGAGAAAAAGTAAAGACAGGTACAGTTATCTCTCTGCGTGGAAGTCTTGGGGCTGGAAAGACTGTGTTTGCTAGGGGCTTAGCTAGGTCTCTTGGAATAACTGAAAGTATAGTAAGCCCAACGTTTACTCTAATTCAGGAGTATGACGGGCGAATTAAGATGTACCACATGGATTTGTACAGGCTCTCATCTGAAGAAGACTTCATAGCCCTCGGAGGAGAAGACTTTCTCTACAGTGACGGAGTTTGCTTGATTGAATGGTCTGAGATAATAGATGAGATGCTTCCAAAAGGAACTATCTTTGTGAATATAAAGATAAATGAAGACCAGAGTAGAGTTGTGGAGGTGAGTGATGAACGTTCTCGCTCTTGATACATCAGGGTCAGTACTGTATGCCGCAATCAAGACAGATAATGGTCTATATACAAACAACCTAGAGAAAAACACCATGCACCATTCTGAGT
>CAJOOY010000023.1 GCA_905236385.1 uncultured Spirochaetia bacterium | reverse complement strand
GGTCAACAAAAACTTTGACCGCTTCGTCCGAGAAAAAACCACCGCCCGGTACATCCTTTCCGGCGCCCTCATCGGCATCCTGGTAGGCTTCTATGACGGCTTCTACGGCCCCGGCGCCGGCATGCTCATGCAGATTGGCTTCATAATCCTTGCAGGCCTTGAGGCAAGAAAAGCCGGGGGCAATGCCCGTCTCGTGAACCTGGCCTCCAACCTTGCTGCTGTAGTTACCTTCATCTCGGCTGGCACCGTCGTGTACTCCCTGGCCATTCCTTGCGCCATCTGTTCCATCCTTGGCAACTTCCTCGGTAGCCGCCTGGCCATCAAGAAAGACGTGAAGATAATCAGACCTGTCATGGTAGTGGTCGTTCTTCTGCTCTTTGCAAAGGTCTTGCTCTCCTATCTCGGAATTGTTGATTAAATTGTTCTTTGGTGGTAGTATTCTACATGTCTGGGGTCATAGCTCATCTGGTAGAGCGTCTGAATGGCATTCAGAAGGTGGGCAGTTCGAGTCTGCTTGGCTCCAAGGAATAAGCATCACTCAGTTGTGGTGCTTTTTTAGTTTTGGAGGGAAAAATGAAAGGCCTTAAAATAATCCTTGCCATGTCATTTATAACCTGTCTGTTTACGCTTCAGGCTCAGGTTCTTGTTTCTCCTGCCCCTGTTTTAAACTATCAGCACCTTTACACAGATGACGAAAGTGTCGATTATTCCTGCCTCGGAATAGGTGCTGAACTTGGATACGAAACCTCTGTCAATCAAACAGACTTCGTAGGCATTTCTGCTTCTTATTTACGCTACGGCTACAAGGACTACCATGATTTTCATGACTTCAGAGGAACCATGAATACCAAGATTCTTCTGATTCCCTACGGCAAAGAAGACGCCTCCGTCCGCCTGTACAAGACATTCGGCATTGGTGCAGACTACATTATAAGAGATGACGGAGAGAAGAACCTCAACGTCCTGGTAAACACCGGCCTGCAGCTCTCTCTGGCTCAGTCGGAGAAGAGCGACCTGTTTGTTAAAGCAGAGCTTGGCCTTGTTATCAGAGACGGCCTCCAGGCTCTCAACACAACCATAGGTCTTGGCTACGTCTACCGCTTCGGCGGCTCAAAATCAGCCTCAACTGCAATTAATGCTGTTGAAGCTGCTACTTATCCTGTTACTCCTGCTGAGCAGGTTGCTCCAGTCCAAGCCCCTGCTGTGCCTGAAGAGGCTCCTGCTGTGCCTGAAGAGGCAACTGCTGTGCCTGAAGAGGCTCCTGTTGAAACTCCTGTTGTGCCAGAGGTTATTGAGGCTTCTCAGGCAGAAGCTTCCCAAGATTCATCAGCTGTTGCACCAGTTCATGTGCATGATGTCATCTCTGGTTACAGCATCCTTGAGAGCGCCGATGGCAAGATCGGTTACAGATGCTTCATCTGTTCAACCTGCGGCTTAGTGTGCGAAATAATCGAACCATAAGCGTTTTTAATTGTTTTCTTAAGGACCTTCAAATCGAGGGTCCTTTATTGTGTAAAGGAGAAAAAGAAACTATATTTTAAATAATGACAATTAAAATCCTGCTACTGGACGGAGGTTTGCCAAAGTGCTGGCTGGTTTGTTTGCGAAAAAAGTTCGTTATAAAAAATTTTAAAAAAATTGATTTTATGCATTTTAGGGCCTTCAAATGAAGGCCCTTTAGCTTTTTTGAGGGGATAAGTGGCAGGGTGGATGCAAGGCTTAGGCACTTTGTTGCGTCTTATAGGGTGTATGAAGAAAAAATGCCTGTTGCTTATATTCATCCTTCTTTCCTCTCTTTGCCTCCGGGCTTTTCCTCTTGAGGCAGAGGCAGGATATGCCCGCTCATTTTCTTTTTTGGAAAAGGAAGGGACCAGGTCTCTTTTTATGGGAGATGAGGGGAGTATTTTTCTCGGATACAAGACAAAGGCGTGGTCAGCCGGACTGGAGACCTCAGTTTTCTACATGGAGGAGATAAAAAGTGATAACCTCTTTCTCTCCCTTGGGAACCTGGGAGGTTTCTCCGTCCGCGCCGCCCTGGTCTGTGCGGGAGAAACACTTAGGGCAAAAGCAGAAGCAGGTCTGTCCTTTTACAGTATGAATCTGGATAGCAGGGCCTTTTTCTCTATGCTCAGCGCAAGGGCGGAAGTTCTGGTGAGAGTAGTGGGAAAGGAGCATTTTTCTCTTCTTACAGGTTTGTCGTTAACCGCAGAGGCCGGCTGTTCCCGGAAAGAGATAAGCATTGGCCTTGTTACAACCGTTATTTATGGCGGTAGTCTTGGAGGCAGGAAGTGAAGAAAGTTCTGACAATAATTCCCCATGCTCTTGTTTATCTTCTCTTCTGTATCTCTTGTTCCCTCTCTCCGGTTTCCCTTGCCGGAAACAGCGTGGTTCATGTTATAAGCGTTGGGCTGAATTATGAGAAGTCAGCTGTTACAACGCTGTACGGAGCCCCGCACGATGCCTCCGAGATTGCCGCCTGTCTATATTCAATCTATTCAGAAAAGGGTCTTCCTGTTGCTGTTAATCTGATTGTTCCCGACGGGGGAGACGGGAGTGCTGCAGGAATAGAAAAGCTGGTAAGGGAGACAGTGGCAGGGGAAGAAGATCTGCTGGTCTTTTATTTCTCTGGGCATGGGAGTGTGGACTCAAAGGGCTTTTTTTTGGCTGCAGATGAAACAGAGGAAAGTCCTATGTACTCAAGGCTCTATGTTGAGAGTCTGATAGAGGCGGTGAAGGAGAAGAGTTGTCCTTCGGTTCTGATTCTGGATTCCTGCTATTCGGGATCTGCTGAGATAGGAAATACATATACGAGCACAATTGAGGATGCACTGAAAAACATATTTGAGGAGACACCGACGCTTAAGGTTGCGCTGATTTGTTCGTCGGAGCCCGAGCAGGTTTCTTATATGTCGTCTTTGTTGAATGAAGATGGACAGATTGAGAAGCACAGCCTTTTTACTATGAGAGTGCTTGAGGTTTTGGGGTGGGTGCACTCGTCCAGTGCACAAACTGAAATAAAGATAGATGGGGAGATAAAGAAAGTTTTTGGATATCAGGGGAGAAAAGTGGGGAAAACAAGCGTGAGGGAACTGTATGAGGCGTGTCTGACAGGTTGGGAGTCAGAGCGTCAGAGACCGTTAACCAACAGGACGAGTGTTCCTGTTCTTTTGATTCCATAAAGTCAAATAAGGAGGATTGTTATGGAAAAAGGAAAATTTGTTTTGATTTTCTCTCTTGTTTTAGCTCTTCTGTTTGTTTCGTGCAGCGGAGAAGTCACTTCTTCAGCAAAGACAGAAGATTCGGATTTGGCTTCAGTGAACCTCAACGTTCAGACTTCAGAAACCAAAGATCTCACAGTTACGAACAATGCTTCTGTAATTTCAACCTATGAGTTCAAGGCTTCTTCCACATCGGTGGACGCCAAGGGTAAGTCCACAGACTTTGAGAATTACGGTGCTCAGAGCACAGGAAGCGGAACCATTGCTGCTCGCTTCTCCCCGGGCTACTGGACCTTTACCGTCCGCGGTAAGAACAGTGATGGTGGTGTAATCTATGAAGGAAACACCACAGTATATCTGTCCCCTGGGTCAAACAACGTTAGCGTAGTTATTTCTCCTGTGATTAATACTGAAGGTGGAGCAGGAACTCTCAGTATTAATATTTCAGCTCCAAGGGTCAGTAACGACCAGACAAGCTGCTTTGCTCTTTCATACATCAGTCTTACAGATGAGAATGCTCAGAGTACAGCGCTCACCGTTCCACAGAATGCGCTAACAAGAACAGCTGAAAACTGCACTTTGGAGTTCACGAATCCGACATTGACCCCAGGTCTGTATCTGCTTTCTGTTTCGTACTACGAAAGCAGTAGTGCCCAGAGTGCGCTTTCCACAGCCGTTACGCCGTTCAGGATTATTGAGGGCACGACCACGACTGTCAGCGGGCGCATGGAAGGCTTCCTGTACGCCTCTGTGGATCTGACCGTCACAACGCAGGGCCTGGGTGCAAGCATGAGTTACAGCAGCGCAAACAATGCTTTTACTGTAACGCCGAGCGGAAGCGGTTACACAAATGTCTCATACAAGTGGTACATAAACGGCACAAAGGTTTCCCAGACTGGGGCAACCCTAGATGTGGCTGCTTGCTTTGGAGAAAACCTCATACCGGTTTCAGCCGGATACTACTGCGTGACCTGTGTGATTATGGCTGAGAATACAGCAAACAGTAGCACAGATGCAGTTTGCTGCAGAGGTCATTTCACCATAAATGCATCCAATGAATACACAGATGGAGCTGTGACTCAGTAAGTAAATTAAAGAATAGAAGGGGAGGGTGTATGTCTAAAAGAATTTCAAATTTATTCTTCATCATATTTTGCTTTTTCTTGACCGTCTCCTGTTCCCAGCCCCAGGAGTCTCTGGGGCGGGCTATTCTTTCTGTTGACCAGAGTAAGAGCGGTCTTACTTACCGCTTTGCTTCTGCTTTGGGGGATAGGGCTCTGGGACCCGAGTCTTGTGTTCAGGAAATGAATAGCCTCTCTTCTTTCTCCGCTGGAAGCTATGCTCCGGGGCTCTGGACCTTTGCTGTGTGTGGCTTTGATAGCGATGAAAACGCTGTTCTTTTTGGAAAGACCACCGTTTATCTAAGCTCCGGAGAGACGAGCAGCATAAATATAGAAATAGGAACGCTCTCCCCGGAGGACGGGGATGGGAGTGCCTCTTTCACTGTAAGAACTGCTGCTGTAAAGGGCACCCACGCTGTATCAGTAATTCTGTTGAAAGACGGCGTTGAGACTGGTCTTTCTTTTAACTGCACTTCCAACGGCAACAGGGTGGAAGCGGGCAGGACAGAGAGCCTTGAGAGCGGCCTCTATACTGTAACTGCTTATTTTTATCTGGAGGGGGTGTGCTACTGCACGGATGTCTCTGTCTTGTATGTTTATCCGGACAGGGAAGCTGAGTGGGTTTGTCAGGCAGAGATAATGCCGGCCTACATAGATATAGATTTTACAGATATCCGTCTGGACTATGGCCTGGGCGAGAACGCGGATAAGATTTGCACCGGCTTCAGAAGTGTGGAAACAGGAGAAGAGATAGATCTGGATGAGCCATATTTATCCCCAGTTGGTGTTTTCTGGTCCTCCGTAGCAGATTTGGGCCTTGAGCCAATAGTGGCTACGGTGGCTGAAACGGATCTTTCCAGCGTCCACTATTTGGCTATAGGCTCCACGGTGCGTCTTGCCACAGGTATGTTCTCAAACACAAGTGATTTGCACAATACCTCACTTACGTCTGTCGTATGCTACGCCTCCACCGTTCCAAGAGAAGGCTTTGCCTACTGTGATTCACTGAAGAAAATCTGCCTGGACAGCGGTGTGGTGAGCATTGGCAGAAAAGCGTTTGCTGAGTGTCTGAGCCTGGAGAGCATAAGCTTTGCTCCAAGCGTGAGCTCTCTTAATGGAAACTGCTTCATGGGCTGTGATAAGGAACTGCTTCACGTCTATGTTCCGTTTGCAGAAGGTGAAAAACCAACTGGGTGGATAACATCGTGGACAATTGAGCTTAAAGCTGAGAACATAACTTACAACTACTTAGAGCGTTCAACGTAAGTAATGCAGTCCTTGCAATGAACTGTGTAGTTGTTGCCGTTCTGGCTCAGGTGATAGGTGTTGTCTCTGGAGCAGTTTCTGCAGTCTTTTTTGAGGGCGTGGTGCCTGAAGCAAACTCTGCTTATGAAAAGAGGAAGCTCCGTGGGCTCGGTTTTGACGCTCCCGAGTAGGTTTGGCAGGAAGCTCTTCAAAAGGTTTAGAGCCTCTGAGTTGTATACGTAGAGAAACTGGTCTGCATACACGGGTGTCTCGGGGTGAGACAGGGCCCATGAGACTTGAGAGATGTTGTTCAGCCCTATGGCTGAGACAGTAGAAGAGATGTTTTCCAGAGAAGTAAAGAGAGCCTTTTCGTCAAAGGCCACGGGTGGGGCCGGGTAGCTTCCGGAGGGCTTAGAGATATGGGTCAGGCCTTCTGGGACAGGGCTTGGAGAAGAAAGGTAAGTGGTGAAAGCCTTATCTTCAAGGCTGTAGAATTCACGTCTGATCTGCTTTAAGGCGGAAAGGGGCATGAATGGGTGAATGAAGGAGCTTTTGTTTTCAAAACTGAGAGAGCCAAGTGTAAAGAAGCTGGTGTCTGAGGCACTGAGAATCTTAGTTAGAACAGCGACCGCTGAGTTTTCTTCAGAAATCTTCTGCGACTCCTGCACTTCTAAAGGCCAGGCTTTGCCGTTGATGGTAATTGAATGGTCAGAGAGGATCACGCTTAGGCTCAGCGGCTTCCTGTAGAGAGGCAGGTTCTCGCTTTGAAGAGGGAGGTTGGAATTGTGGCGCTTGGTGCAAAAAACCGGGGTGCCTGATTGGGGCTTTTTTGTAAAAGAGGAGGACGGGAAGGAGACTGTAACGAGCTCACCGGAGGTTGCGAAGGATCGGGAAGAACTCAGCTCGGAGAGCGAGAAGCCTGCTGCTTCCTTGCCGCTGATGACCAAGAGGCCATCCCGGAGCGCAACAGGCCTTGAGAAGCGGATGACTGCCTTGCCGTTGAGAACTCTGTCAATTGTGCCGACGCGGACGCCTATGTGGGACGGATAGGAGGAGCTGAGCATGTTTTCGCTGCCCATGGAGCCGTTTTTTCCTGTGAACATGAAGCCCTTTGTGCTCTCACGCGAGAAGGCTGTTTTCATAGCCTCTTCGGCGGCTTTGACTTCTTCGGAGAACGGGTCGGCGCCATCCAGGAGCAGGGAATAATAGCGGGCTGTCCAGTAGACGTACTCGGGCCCCTTCATGCGCCCCTCAACCTTCAGTGAGTCTATCCCGGCTTCCGAGTATTTGACCACATCCGGGCCCACGCATAAATCCTTCATGCTGAAGGGCCAGAAGTCCTCATCTGTTTCCTTGCAGTGGAACCAAGTTCTGCATATTTGGGCACACTCTCCGCGGTTTGCGCTGCGTCCCGTTATGTTTTCACTTGCCATGCATAGGCCCGAAAAGCCGTAGCAAAGTGCACCGTGTATG
Source organism: uncultured Spirochaetia bacterium (assembly GCA_905236385.1). Lineage (GTDB taxonomy): Bacteria > Spirochaetota > Spirochaetia > Sphaerochaetales > Sphaerochaetaceae > UBA1265. The sequence goes on along the minus strand of CAJOOY010000023.1, from coordinate 5,196 downwards.
AAGACTTTCAGCTCCACGTCCGGGCACGCCTTGCGGATTTCCCTGATCTCATCCAAAGAAGTCTCACGGGAGAGAACCACGCGGGAAAAACCCATTTTCTGCAAGACTTTGACTCCCTCTATGGTGTGAACCGCCAGCTGTGTGGAAGCGTGAAGAGGCAGGGTCGGAAAGTCACGCTTCATAACGGCCGCTATTCCCAAATCCTGAACAATCAGACCATCCGGAGAAATAAACTGCAGCTCACGGAGGATTTTCACAATCTCAGGCATCTCCTGATCCCTGACCAGAGTGTTCAGCGTTATATAGAATTTCTTGTTGCGTGTAAGACAAACCTGTTTGAGCTTTCTAAGCTCTTCAAACGAGAAATTTACAGCGTTTTTTCTGGCTGAGAAGGCCTTAAGCCCAAGGTAGACAGCGTCTGCACCCCCGTCAAATGCATATAAGGCGCACTGAAGGGACCCTGCGGGCAATGCAAGTTCGGGTCGGCCGGTATTCTTTTCCATGAACAAGAGTTTATCATGAAAAAGCTTGCCTTGATAAGGTGGGATAAAACGATATATCATGTTAGAAGGAAATTTCTCGGGAAAACCCGAATAGGAGATGCTTCTATGAATATTAACGAAATCAAACATGCCGGACTCAAGAAGTGGGTCGAAGATTTTGCAGCTCTTACAACACCTGACAAAATCTATGTTTGCGACGGCTCAAAGGCTGAGTACGACAGACTGATTGACCAGATGGTTGAAAGCGGTCTTGCAACACGCCTCAATCCGGAAAAGAAGCCGGGCAGTGTACTGTTCCGTTCTGATCCTTCAGACGTTGCTCGTGTGGAGAAGAGAACTTACATTGCAAGTGAAAAAGAAGAGGGTGCAGGCCCGACAAACAACTGGATTAATCCGAAAGAGCTCAAGAAGACCATGACTGAGCTTTACAGAGGCAGCATGAAGGGAAGAACCATGTATGTAATCCCGTTCTGCATGGGTCCTGTCGGTTCAGAATTTGCAAAGATCGGCGTTGAGATTACAGATAGTGAATATGTTGTCTGCAACATGATCATAATGACAAGAGTCGGAACCAAGGTCCTTGATAACCTTGGAACAGACGGCTACTTTGTTCCTTGCTACCACTCAGTCGGTAAGCCGCTTGCTAACGGCGAGTCAGACCATGGAATCTGGCCGTGCGCAGACATGGAACATAAGTATATTGCTCACTTCCCAGAGACAAGGGAAATCTGGTCATACGGTTCAGGTTACGGCGGAAACGCTCTGCTTGGAAAGAAGTGTCTTGCTCTCAGAATTGCTACAGTTCTTGCACGTGATGAAGGCTGGCTTGCAGAGCATATGCTCATTCTCAAGCTGACAAATCCGGAAGGCAAGGTCCGCTATATTACAGCTGCTTTCCCGAGCGCATGTGGAAAGACCAACCTGGCCATGCTTATTCCTACAATCAAGGGCTGGAAGGTTGAGACCCTTTCTGATGATATTGCATGGCTCAGATATGGTAAGGACGGCAGGCTTTACGCCATGGCTGTTGAGACAGGTTTCTTCGGTGTTGCCCCCGGAACTTCAGCTCAGAGCAACTACAACGCCCTTGCTGCAGCTTCAAAGAACACAATCTTCACAAACGTTGGTCTTACAGAAGACGGAGACGTATGGTGGGAAGGAATCGGTTACGATGCTCCGGGTCCTCTCACAGACTGGCACGGAAACAAGTGGGTCCAGGACAAGGGCAACAAGGAACAGGCTCCTGCAGCTCATCCGAACTCAAGATTCACAGCTCCGGCAGTTCAGTGTCCGACTCTTGCAAAAGAGTGGGATGATCCAAACGGAGTTCCTGTATCAGCTATCCTCTTCGGAGGCAGAAGACCTTCAACCATTCCTTTGGTACACATGGCTCGCAACTGGACCCACGGAACCTTCCTCGGTTCAATTGTCGGTTCTGAAGTCACAGCTGCCACACTGGATGTTGCAAGCGGCATAAGACGTGACCCAATGGCCATGAAGCCGTTCATTGGCTACAACGCAGGTGACTACTTCCAGCACTGGCTGGATGTAGGTAAGGCTGCCAAGGATCAGAGTCTTCTTCCGAAGATCTTCTACGTCAACTGGTTCAGAAAGACTGCCGAAGGCAAGTGGCTCTGGCCGGGTTACGGCGAGAACAGCCGTGTCCTGAAGTGGATTTTCGAGTGCTGCGAAGGCTGTGCAAAGACAGTAGACACCCCGATCGGTATTATGCCTACAGTAGATGCCATTGACCGTCCGGAAGGCGTTTCAGAAGCAGACATGAAGGAGCTTCTCAGCGTAGACGTTGACGGCTGGCTCAAGGAATGTGACGACATCCGCAACAACTACTATCCGCAGTTCGGTTCTCACCTTCCGAAGGAGCTCTCCGAGCTTCTTGATTCCCTCGAGGCCAAGCTCAAGGCTGCAAAGTAATAATCTGCTTACAGTCTGATTACAGTTACAACAAACCGGGTTCATGGTTCTTATAGTGCGTGGCCCGGTTTTTTGTTTGTTTTTGTTTGTTTGTGTTTGTTTGTGGGCCTCTAAGAGTGTTGAGAGCCCTTTTTAAGTCTTTAAATCAGGGTTTTTCTGTAGGAAACCAGAGAAAAGCGCTGTTAAAAGTATACTGAATTTTTTAGATAGTATACCAAGGTATGCTAATAAAAATTTTGGGTCTCGTTTAGTCTTCCTTTGCCAGCTCTTTCTTTCACTTTATTTGCTCATATTGAAGTTTGACTAAGAGAGAAAGCCCATATACCATATAGAAAGCGGAGGAGATTATGCCTAAAAGAAGCGATTACATTTCTTGGGATGAGTATTTCATGGGAGTGGCTTACCTCTCATCCAGAAGAAGCAAGGATCCGAACACGCAGGTCGGAGCATGCATTGTAAACAAAGAAAAAAAGATTGTCGGAACCGGATACAACGGCTTCCCACAGGGCTGCAGCGATGATGATTTGCCCTGGGAAAGAGAAGGGGATCCACTTAATACAAAGTATCCTTTTGTCTGCCATGCAGAGCTAAACGCTATCTTGAACAGCATATCCAGAGACCTCACAGGCTGCACCCTGTACGTAGACCTCTTCCCCTGCAACGAGTGCGCAAAGGCCATAATCCAGAGCGGAATAAAAAAGGTCATTTACAGAGATGATAAATATGCCGCAACCGATGGAGTCAAAGCAAGTAAGCTCATGTTTGACAAGGCCGGAGTCGAGTACAAGCAGATGAATTTCAACAAAGAACTGGTGGTTCGTATTTGAACTACACGCTTGTTGAAAAAATAGAAGATTTCAGAAAACTCCTCGAGGATTTTAAGAAAAACGGCACTAAAACTCTTTCCATGGACTTTGAGGAAGAGTCGAATCTTCATGTCTACGGGGAGCACCTGTGCACCATTCAGCTTTTTGACAGGCAGAAATACTACCTGATAGACGCACTGGCCCTGCAGAAAACTGATGAGGGCAGGGCTCTGCTTAAGGAATTCTTGGAGGGCGAGGAGGAGAAAATCATGTTTGACTGCTCCTCGGATGCAGCGATTGTCAGAAAGGTTTTGGCCATCCATATGGCCAATGTCTACGACCTGCGCATTGTAGCCAAGACCCTCGGTTTTGATGGAAACCTTACATCTCTGATAGAGAGAAACCTTCACATCCCATCCGAAGGAGTGGCCAGCAAGCACAGGTTTCAGAGAGCAAACTGGATGAGACGCCCATTGCCGGAGGCCCAGATTCAGTATGCTCTGGCAGATGTTCAGTACCTCTTTGACCTCAAAGCCTCACTGGAAGCAGAACTGGAAACTAAGAGTCCCGGAGTGAGAACTCAGGTCAGAAGCCAAATGAAAAAGTGTGCCCAGCCCAAGCACAAAGACAGGCCGGGGTGGGAGAAAATCTGTAATTATAAAAGACTGTCGCTTAGAGAAAAGGTTTTTATAAAGTACTTCTTCATAGCCCGAGATGAGATAGCCAGAAAGAAAAATGTGCCGCCGGCAAATATTCTGGATAAGAGACTGATTGTGAAGATGGCTGAAAAAGAGGACTGGAAAGAAATAGTGCCCGAGGGTTTTAAGTATGCTCGGGCATTTGAAAAGGCAAAAGAAGAGGCGCTTGAGCACCTAAGTGAGATCAGTGAAGCTCAAACACGGCAGAAACATTGACCGAGACACTGAGCAGGCCAGTAGGAGTTTCCGTGTTGTATGCACTCTCAGCTTTTGCAGAAGTTGCCAGGACCGCATAGTCAAGGTTTGTTGTTCTGCCGACAGAAGAATAGCCTTCTGAGATAGAGATAGGCTTTCCAATAGACATTTTTGAATACCCGGCGTAAGCAGAGGCCTTTGAGAGGGCGTCTGAATAGGCAGCCTCACGAGCTCCGGAGATGGCAGCTGTTTTGTCTTCTACATCAAAATTAACGCTTGAGAGAGTTATTCCTGAAACTGAAGAGCCCAAGGCGTCTACGAGAGAGGAGAAGTTATCCAGGTCTTTCATCTTAACTGCCACGCTCTGAGAGACCGTCTCTCCGTTTTTGATCTGCTTTCCGTTTTCCCACATGTAGTCGGTGTAGAAAGAGAGGGAAGTGGTCGCCATATCCTCTTCAGCTATCCCAAAACTTCTTAGAACAGAGAGGATTGCGGAGACCTTCTTGTTTGCAGCCTGCTGGGCAAGCGCTGTTGTATCTCTTGTCTCTGAGACCTCCACTCGGAAAGTGACCATGTCAGCTTTCAGGTAAACCGTGCCGGTTCCTGACACGCTTACAGTGCTGGTGCTTGCAGTACCGGCACCAGCAGCGCCGGCAGCCCCTGAGCCTGAAGCACAGGAGACAAAAAGAAGAATTAGAAAGGCGGACAGAATAACAAAAGAAAACTTTTTGGCCATAGTAGCTCCTTATTTGGTACCAGACAGCATCTTATGCTTCAAAGCCTTTGCCACGCTCACGCATGAAGAAAAAGGCTGACATGCACATAACACCGTTGTCGTAGGCACCCGTTCCTAAAGCCTTTAACACCTCAGAGACCTCAATGGTTACAGTATCTATCTGCTCGTTGGCATCAAAATGCCTGGTCCCGAGCTCCTCAAGCTCCTCGGCCAGATAGAAGTGGCCACGGGTGGACATGAAGGCGCTGTTGGGATTCACGCAACCTATCTCCTTCAATTTGTGAACACGGATTCCTGTCTCTTCCTCCATCTCACGCAGCGCCGCC
>CAJOOY010000022.1 GCA_905236385.1 uncultured Spirochaetia bacterium | reverse complement strand
TTCGGAGTGACGGGGATTTGAACCCCGGATACCGTTACCAGTATACTTCCTTAGCAGGGAAGCGCCTTCGACCGCTCGGCCATCGCTCCTTATCCTATCAAGGACTTTTCGGATGGAGAGGGATTCGAACCCCCGGAGGCTTGCACCTCAACGGTTTTCAAGACCGCCTCCTTCGACCTCTCGGACATCCATCCATTTGCTTTATGCAATATATGAAAAGAAAAGCGCTTTGTCAAGCTGAGCAAAAAGGCAAAAAAGGTGGGACAAATCACCCGAATCTCCCTGGCAATCCACTTACCGTTGCTACATTCCTGTCCTGGCGGGGTTGGGCGGCTGTCAGCAGCTCGGAATCTGTCCCATACTTAGCGGAGAGAGGGGGATTCGAACCCCCGATGGCTTTTGACCATACACGACTTCCAATCGTGCACCTTCGACCACTCGGACATCTCTCCAAATGCAGACAAACTATAACAAAAAAGTTGTTTGCTCTTCAAGTGTTCTCTACTGAAGCAAAGAACCAGTCTTTAAGAGCATTCAAGCGCCTTGTGAAAGAGCTTTCAAGGTCCACCGTGTAAAACACAAGGCTAACAGTTGGCTTCTGATCATAGACGGTTGCCATAGAACAGACCAGTAGCCCTTCGCCACAGAGAATCACATCCATGTAGAGGTAAAGTCCTTCAGGTTTCACACATGTTACTCCCATGAACTTCATGGCAGTGATATTGTTTATCCTAAGAAAGACTTCATTACCGTTGATTGTATAATCCAGGGAGTAGAAGTTTCCACCGAACCTGTTGTCCTTCTGATAGGAGAAGAGAGAAATGCTCCCCGGAACTTCTGTGTAAACAGGGTCCTCTATCTTACTCTTCTTGTTTTCAGGCTCACTGACCAGATAGGACTCAGAAAAAAGAGTCTTAGGCTTGTTTCCTGCAGTTCTAGAAATATACTCTATCCCCTTCTGTGTAGAGATGGCTGTGAGAATGTTTACAATAGCTAAACGCTTTTCTTCGTAATTCATTTCTTGCCACTTCTCAGGATAGGCATAAAAAGCTGTTCCTATCATAGAGAAAGAGTTCTCTTCTGCCTCTGCTTCCGCAGCCTTTTTGTAAGCAACAGAACCAAAAGGTGCAAGGTGGCTGATTACTCCACCGTCTATGGTACTGCTACTGAGACTGTAGCCTTCAAAAAGAAGGTCCAAGTATTCGGAGCCAACCTGTGGGAAGAGTTCTTTTACTGAAGCTGTTTTACCCTCTTCTGCAAAAACCGGAAGGCAGAAAAGAAAAACCAGCAAAACAAAAAGAACAACTGACTTCTTTTTCATAGATATTCCTCATCTTCATCCAGGCGGAAAATGAAACCGGCAAAGACAAAGGAAACGGCACACCCAAGAAGAATTCCACCAAAAACGTCTGTAATCCAGTGAACACCACTGAGGGTTCTTGAAACAACACTGAGAATCATGACAAACATACAGAGGAAAGAAAGAATTGTTCTATACTTATTTCTTCTTGAGGAAGTTCTGTTGATAATGAAAGCCGCAGAAGCCATGATACTGATAGTCAGAAGTGTATGGCTTGATGGGAAAGAGGCTTCAAGCGTTCCGTCTGCTTCAAGAACCGGTCTGTAGTTGATTACAAAGTGGTCAAAGAAGACGTAGAAGATGAGGACTATTACATAAAGGTAGCCCAGGTATCTAATCTCTGTATCAACCTTGAAGTAATTCTTGCGCTTAATCAGCTGTACAAGTCCTGTTATGGCAAAAGAAGCAGCCACAACCAGGTTCAGATAGCCGCAAACCTCTGAAATAGTGAACCAAGTTGAGTTGAAAGGCAGCTGCTGAGCCACGCTTTCATTTATGGTGGCCAGACCTACATATGTTCCCAAGGGACCTATTGCCCTATAATCTGCAAGCTTAAGAATAATTGAAAAAATCAGGAAAAGAGCCAAAAAGGTAAATCCTGTGTAAAGATAAGAATAAGATTTTCTCATCTGATTATCTCCCTTTAAACCTTTCGCGTCCCCTATTGGCCGCGGTTAAAACTTAACACGCCCACGCAGAGAGCGCGAAAGAGTCTTGATATCTGCATACTCCAAATCTCCTCCAATGGGAAGACCTGAAGCAAGTCTTGTAAGCGAAATATCTGTTCTGTCTTTAAGCAAATGCCTTATGTATAGAGCAGTGGTATCTCCCTCCTCAGTCGGATTTGTGGCAATAATTATTTCTGAAAAAGAGCCGTTGTTGATTCTCTCCAGAAGCTTATCGAATCTTAAATCTTCTGGCCCCTTTCCTGCAAGAGGATTAATTGCTCCCCCAAGAACGTGGAACAGGCCGTTATAGATGCCTGAAGACTGGATGGTAATTACATCTTGTGGCTGCTCGACTATACATAGCACACTGTTATCTCTTGTCTGGTCGGAGCAAACCTGACACGGATCGGACTCAGTGAACGACCCGCAAACAGAACACTTGTGAACTTTTTCTTTTATGGTGCTTATTCCCTTCCCAAGCATCTTATTAAACTCATCACTTTTATTTATTAAGCTGTACGCAATGCGCATGGCGCTCTTTCTGCCAATCCCGGGAAGTTGGGAAAGTAGAGCCGCAAGATTTTCCAGTTCTGTCATATACCTAAACCAAGACCCTGCCCTATCTGACCCAGCTCTTGAGAAACACGGGTTTTAACATTGTCCAAAGCATTGTTCACAGCAGAGGCAACCAAGACCTGCAGCATGGCTGGATCCTGCTCAAGAAGAGACGGGTCTATCTTAACACTTTCAACCTTGAACTCTCCGGTTGCAACTACCTCAATCATGTTTCCCATGGCATACCCGGTGGCCCTGATTGCCGCAGCTTTTTTCTTCATTTCTTCTGCCTGAGTTTTTATATTCTCAAGGTTTTTCATCATTTCAAGTGGATTAATCATTTTACTTCCTGTCCATTGAAGGCAGCCATCAGATAGTCAAAATACTCAGGCTTCTTTTCTTTTGCTTCTTCCTGCTTTTTCTTTTCCTCTTCTTCTATCCTTTTTAATTTCTCTTTTTCCAGATCTTCAGAGAACGAGACCCTTACTGAGTAATCACTGCCAAGCAGAGAGACAATTCTCTGACTGATGGCATCAAAATTCTTAAGTGCGTCCTGATAGAAGAACCTGCTACCAAACTCAAGAACAACTTCCTTAGCCTCTCTCTTTAAATTAACAACTCCAGCTGGAAGAACAGCTCGCAGTGCTTCATCAGAAACAGTCTGTGGAGCTGGTTCTGGCTCTGGCTGTGGCTCTGGCTGTGGAGCTGGTTCTGGCTCTGGCTGTGGCTCTGGTTCTGGCTCTGGCTCAGTCTCTTCTGTCTCTATGGCTCCGCTTAGAAGCTCTTCTTTGAGCTTTGCCAGCTTCTCAAGAACTGTGGCGTTGGAGGCCATATACTTTAGACGGCAGAGCTTACTAACTGCAAGAGAGAGCTCAAGGGAAGGATTGACTGTGTACCTTATGTCTCTGTAAAGGTTCGCAAACAGCTCCAAGGCTCCTTCAAGCTGCTCTGTGCTATAAAGAGAGAGTGCCTGTTTCTGCACCTCTGTAATCCTTACACCGAGAACGTTCTCGTTCTTAACTCCGTTTTTGTAGAGTAAGAGGGTCCAGAAGTAGTCTGAGAAGTCCTTGATTATCTGCTCACAACTTATTCCTGCTTCCAATAGAGCTCTTAATTTGTCCTGAGCCTCGCTTGAGGAAGAAGAGAGAATACTTGAAAGAATTGAGTCTATCCCTTCAGGGCCGGCTAGAGAAAGCTTATCCCTGATACCTTCCATGGTTATGTTTCCATCTGAGAAAGAGACAACCTGGTCAAAGAGAGTGTATGCATCTCTCATGGACCCATTCCCCTCTTTGGCTATCCACAAGAGGGCCTCATCCTCTGCCTTAATTCCCATCTCTTCTACAGTGTCCCTGAGCTGTTTTTTTATGGTCTCAAGGGGCAGAAGGCGGAAATTAAACTGCTGACAGCGGCTTCTGATTGTGGCAGGGACTTTCTGGCTTTCAGTAGTTGCAAAGATAAAAACTACATACTCAGGCGGCTCTTCAATGGTCTTCAGAAGCGCATTGAACGCACTTTGGCTGAGCATGTGGACTTCGTCAATTATGTAGATTTTGTACCTGGAAGAAGATGGAGGGAAGAGAACCTCTTCCTTGATAACACGAACATCATTAACGCCGGTGTTGCTGGCTCCGTCTATTTCAATCACATCCATGCTACTGCCTTTGGCTATCCCTTTGCAGTTTTCGCACTCTCCACAGGGCTGATCGGTCGGGCCATGTACGCAGTTAAGAGCTTTGGCTAAAAGCCTGGCGCTGGTTGTCTTACCAACTCCTCTCGGACCGCAGAAGAGGTAAGCATGGGCAATCCTACCCTGCTTTATTGAGTTTTTAAGTGTTGAGACTACAAATTCCTGACCGACAAGTTCCTCAAACTGTTGAGGTCTTCTTCGTGTTGCGGTTACTTCGTACATACTCAAAATATATCATAAGAAAGAGAAGGTGTGAACGCCTGCCCTATTATTTGATTCCTCGCTCCTTGCAAATCTGCTCGTACGCGTTCTGAACTTCCTGGAACCTCTTTGCAGCATAAGCTCTGAACTCTTCCCCTGCCCCTTCCTTGTTTGCAACCGTGTCTGGGTGGTACTCAAGTATAAGCTTTCTGTAGGCCTTCTTAATCTCAGACTCTGTAGCTGTTTTCTGAAGTCCCAAAACTTCATAGGCTCTTGAAGAAGAGCCCGTTGAAACTCCGTACTTACGCTTCAAGGCTTCTACTGTTTCCGGAGAGATCCTGAAGAGCCTAATTACATAATCAAGCATGCTCTGCTCGCGCTCGGAAATCCTTCCGTCCGTCATTCCAACGCTGAAAAGAATTTCTACAACAACATAGAGAACTCCCGGGTTTCCGGCAAAGGCTGAGTAGAAGCGCTGAGAGACAGTTTCAAAGCTCTCAGGGGAAGAGACAGCAGAGTTAAAAACATGCCTGGCGTACTGGTAGCTCTGATTGTCCAGCCTCAGCTCGTAAATCATGAACTGGTTTATTCTGGCCTTTGCTGCTTCAGAGATGGTTCCATCTGCAGAAGCAAACTTTGCAAGCATGGAAAAAACACCGTTGAAGAACGCTTCATTTGAAGGAACGTAGGCTGATGAACCCTGGGTGTGAGAAGAAGAGTATAGAGACTTAAAAACTTTTCTCAGTAATAGGAACATGAGGATGAAGACAAGAAAGCCTCCGAATCCTCCGCCACCAAAGGGGAAAAAGAAAAACATATCAGAGCTTATCTATGAGCATGGAACACTTTCCGCTCGGAATGGGCAGAGTCTTCTTCTTGTCCTCGTCTATGATCTCAATAGTAAAGTAATAGAGTTTCTCGCTCTCAAGTCTGATTTCCCAGCCTCTTGTGTTCTTGCTACTCATTATCGAAATGAAATTCCTCTTCAGGGAAAGTCTCTCAATTCCCATGACCTCAAGGCTGGGAACTGTCCAGTTAACTGTCTTTCTCGGAAGGGAAATATCAAGACCAATAACATCTTCAATCATCAGGGTGATTGTCATGAGACAAAGCTGAGGAAGGAACTTTCTTCTCGGGAAGAAAGGATTATCTTCCGCACCAGAAGGAAAACCTTCTCGGGATGGAAGGTAGGCTTCCCAGGTGTCTCCCTGCTTGTCTTCATCCGGATTGAGAGTGTCCAAAATGAAGTAGATGTTTCTTATGGCACATTCGCGGGCAAACACCCGCTCTCCGTACTTTTCAAGGCCCTTGACTACAAAGTATGTATTAAACGGAACAACTGCTCCGCAGAGATTATATGCATCTTCTCTGAAACACGGACTGTCAGCACTTACATTTGGGAACGGGTTTTCTGTTCCAAAACAGGCTGGATCCTTGAGTTTCTCTACCATCAAAGCTGCTTTCTCATCATTAGGAATCTCTGCAAGGAGTGTCCAGTAAGCACTGATCATCTTCAGTGGAATCCTCTTCTCTTCTTTATCCAGATCATAGTAGAAAGAAGTCTCCGGATCCCACATGAGGGAGTTGATTCTTGTCTTGAGGATAAAATACAGCTTCTTGTATCTGAAACTCAGTTCCTTGTCGTTCAAAATATCTCCAATCATGGAGAAGAAAAGAGCATTTATGGCCACAACAGTGTTGAAATCCAGCTGATAGACGGCTTCATCTCTTGGAACTCCGCCAGTTAAGCAAGCACTGACAGGAACGGAAAACAGACCATTTTCCTTCTGGAATTTTGCCTTAAGCCAGTCAAAATACTTCTCCAAAAAAGGAACTACTTCCTTCAGTCTCTTCTTGTTTCCTGTTTTGTGGTAGAAAAAGTACTCCACATAAGGAAGAAGTGGTAAACAGACGCCCTCAGGGTTGTCTTCAGTAAAGACAGGGTACCCGTCTTCCAAGCTGTAATCACTGCGGATGGCCCCATCCTCTTCCTGCTTGTAATAGAAGTAATCAATAGCTTCAAAAGGAGGATAGACCTGGTTGCTGTAGCCCAGAAACAAAGAAGAGAGACAATTATCAAACAGGTTGACTGTTGTCTGTCCTTCATGAGAAATGTATGTGGCTGAAACAGGTTTTCCGTCTAAAACAAGGCCCTGTTTCCATAGTTCATCAATCCATACCCACGATCTGTCGTACAAGTCCACGAAGTCCTGATCGTAAAAAATGATTGATGGGATTTCTTCTTTATTCAAATCTAACCTCTGAAACTCTGAAATTATGGCAGTCTACGCATTTTAACACAAAAATGTCTATCCCCGCAAAATAATTCTTAATTTTTTTAATTTATGTCAGAAATGTGCTTTTTCCTGTCAATCCAAAAGGGAAAGAAGAGTCTTCACAAAGCCATACATACGCTCCGTTGAGCTTATGCTCAGGTGCTCGTTCACCGTGTGAACATCAAAAAGATTCGGGCCTATGGACACGCTGTCCATCCCCTTAATCTTGCTGTTTATAACTCCACACTCCAAGCCCGCATGGATGGAAGTAAGAACGGCTTTCTTCCCCGTACTCTCTTCCCAAGCCTTGGCACAGAAGATTGCAAGAGAAGAAGACGGGTCCGGAGTCCAAGCCGGATAGGACTCTTCATAGGCTGTCCTGAAGCCAAAAAGTTCAAGAGCTATCACTATCTTTCTTCCAAGCATCTTCATAGCACTGTCTACAAGACTTCTTACACTAAACTCAACCGAGAAAGCCTCTTCCTTAAGGCGGGCTATGGCCAGGTTGTCTGAAGTCTCAACCACGCCCTTTACTGCATAACTGTTTGTGTAAACTCCGTGAGGAGCAATCAGAAGAGCCTTGATTATCTTTTCTGAATCTTCTTTACAGACAGCAATAGCAGTAACTCCTTCCTGAGAGCTGAGCCTTGTTTTGAAATCCGGCTCTTCGTAGCTGTTCTCTTTTCTTATGCTCTCAGACTCTGCTCCAAGAACGTATAGGGCCTTTTCAGCTTCCTCGTTTTTCACAAGAAATTCACAGCTGCAGGAAGAAGGAATGACGTTCCTGCGGCTTCCACCGGAGAAGGAAACAAGGCGGTACTCTATATTATTTCTATTCAAAGCATCCATCATACGAGAGGCTGCAGATATGGCGTTTACTCTCTGCAGGTGTATCTCTCCGCCACTATGGCCACCCTTGAGGCCCGTTATCTTCATTTCTATCTTTGTCTCGTCCTGGATTTCTTCTCGTTTAACAGAGAGGGTGCCCTTTACGTCTACGCCTCCGGCGCAGCCAATGTATATAACCCCCTCTTCCTCACTATCCAGATTTATCATTCTTCTACTGTTAATCAGGCTCTCATCCAACGCAAAGGCTCCGTAAAGACCGGTCTCTTCTCCAAATGTGAAAATGGCCTCCAGCGGTCCGTGCTCTGCACTCTTATCTGTGAAAAGAGCCATGGTAAGAGCTATGGCTATTCCATTGTCTCCTCCAAGGCTTGTGTCCTCTGCTCTCAGAAAGTCTCCGTCAACAACAACCTTGATCGGATCTTTTAAAAAGTCATGGTTACTGTCTTCTCTTTTAACACAGACCATATCCATATGGCCCTGGAGGGCTGTACTCTTACGGTTTTCATAGCCCTTTGTAGCCGGTTTTCTGATTATTATATTTCCAGCCTTGTCCCTAAGGCCCTCAAAACCACACTTTTTGGCCCAAGAGAGCAGGTACTGTCTCATGCCTTCTTCGTTTCCGGATTCACGAGGAATAGAAGAAATCTCAAGAAAATATTCAAATGTTTTGTTGTTACTTATTTCTGAAGCTTTCATAGTGCTTAAATATTACTGAAGTCCCTCTTAAACGACAAGGAGAGCTAGAAAAGGTTTCTCACCTTTCCACTTTTTGAAATAGCCTTCAAAGCCTTCTCTTTTTCTTTAATATCTGGAACGTAGCTCCTCAGCAGGCCCTTAAAGTCTTCTCCGTGTCCGTCATAAACAAGGTGGCACAGTTCATGGATTATGGTCATGTCTATAAGAGGCTCAGGAAGAGTGGCAGTTATGGCACTAAGCTTTATCAGAGCTTGTTTTCTGTAGCAACAGCCCCAACGGCTTTTGGCGTTACAGATTTCAAGGCTCGGCTTTTTTAGTTCCATCCGGGAACAGAAAAGCGGAAGTTTTTCTTCGGCGTAGGAGAAGAGCCTCTTACAGTAGAAGTTGTAGAGCTCTCTTTTTACAGAGTTTGCACTCTCCACCCTGGGGACAAAAACGTACAAGCCATCTTCTCTGAGAAAAACAGCCTTCTCGCCCTTGAGAACAAACAGCGGGTACTCTTTCCCAAAAAACGGAAACTTATCTCCATCTCTGTACGTGTGCACGGGAACTTTTGATTTATTTTCCTCTATCCAGGTCTTGTTTGCATCTATGAAGGAGTCAATCAGGCTCTGTGGCACCGTAAGCGGGGCTGAGATAATCAGCGTTCCGTGATCATCTATATGCATCCTTAGGTTCTTCCTTCCCCTGCCTCTTTTAATTACAGTTTTCATCTCTCAAAGACCTTCTTAGCGTACTCTTCCCACCTTTTTACAATCGGCTCTGTTCTGTACTCCTTAGCCCTTTTTCTTGCCTCCTGACCCATCTCCTCGGCCCTTTGAGGGTCCCTAAGCAGCTCTTTTATGGCCTCTGCCAATTCCTCTACCCCTCCAACAGGAACCAGGATCCCGTTTTTTCCATTTTCAATCAGCATCCTCGGCCCGCCACAAGGGCAGTCCGTACTCACTGAAGGCACCCCTGCGGCAAGAGCCTCCATAAGTGAGTTAGGAAGCCCCTCATACAAAGAGGAGAGAACATAAACCTGCGTCTTTGAAAGAACACTTCCCACGTCTTTTATGTGTCCACCAAAAACTATACTGTCCTTTATTCCAAGAACCTCTGCTTCTTTTTTTAAACTCTTTTCCTCTTCTCCCATGCCGTAGATTTTCAGTTTGCTTTCTTTAAAACTTTCATGAACCAGAGAAAAGGCTTTCAGAAGAGTCGGGTAGTCCTTCTGCTCTGTGAGCCTTCCGCAGGCTGTGATTGTAAAAGGCTTTATTTCTCTTGGAAGGGAGAAGAAATCTTCTCTTACAACGTTTGGGATAACAACAGATTTTTCTCCAAACTCTTTTGGAAACCAAGAAAGAGCATCCGGAGTCTGGAAGACGCACCCATCTGCTTTTGTTAGCAGGTTTTTTGCCAAAAAGTGGCCAAGGTGGCCTTTGTACTCCATCTCCGGGTCGTTTCTGACTGAGATGATTGTTTTTATTCCTAGTCCTGCCGCAGCAACTACAGCGCGGTAGTTTGACTCTGCCATGAAGGAAATGAGCAGATCCGGTTTTTCTTCTTTAAGGACCCTTCTCAGGCCCTTTAGGCGCCTTATGTTTCTTTTAACAAAACTGTCATTTTTCAGGTCCATCTCTTCAAGAAAAAAACGTCTTACTTCTTGTTCTACTGGGTAGTCGTAGGGGGTTTGGTAGGCATTTATAATTGCACAGTCGTGGCCCATAGAAGAGAGGGAGGAGGCAAGGTTTGCAACAACTCTTTCGGCTCCGCCGTCACCAAGTTTCTTTACAAAAAAGAAAACTTTCATCTTTTATGCCTCCCGTAAAGACCTTTGTTGAATATCTTTTATTATATGGATAAAATTCCAAACAGCAAAGGAGTGTGCAGTGAAAACCGAGGCTGTAAGCGACACAATTAAAAAGATTACCCTGGATAATGGAAACACCATAACCCTTGTCGGGACTGCTCACGTCTCAAAAAACAGCGTTGAAGACGTGGAAAGGATTATTGACCAGGAAAACCCGGATATGATCTGTCTTGAGCTGGACAGTGGCCGCTTTAAGACTAAGACAGAGGGACAGAAGTACTCGGAAACCAGCCTCAGAAAGATTTTTAAGGAAGGAAAGGCCTTCCTTGTTTTGGCAAACACGGCACTCGCATCATTTCAGAAGAAGTTGGGGAAACAGACGGGCATTGCCCCGGGCGAAGAGATCCTTTCAGGGGCCAAGATTGCTCAGGAGCGGGGGATTCCGTTCACACTTTGCGACCGCGAGATTTCGGTAACCCTCAAGAGGGCGTGGGCCATGAGTAGCCTTATGGACAAGGCAAAGCTTCTGGGGGCGCTCATTTCGTCGGCTTTTGACAAGGAAGAGATTAAGGAAGAGGATTTGGAGGAGCTCAAAAAGGGCGAGGCTATAGAGAACATGATGGGCGAGCTGGCCAAGGAGCTTCCTCAGGCAAAGGCTGCGCTGATTGATGAAAGAGACAGATATCTGGCTACGAGCATCTATAAGTGTGAGGGCAGAAATAAGGTTGCAATCATAGGCGCCGGGCATGCAAACGGGATTGTTAAAACTATTGAAAAGCTTGAGAAAAACGAGCTTTCTACGGACCTGACTACTATTGAAAGTGTCCCTTCTCCGTCAAAAATCGGCAAATTTGCCTCCTGGATTGTGCCTCTGGCTATTTTGGGTTTTGTGCTTTATTCGTGCCTTAACTACGGCTTTGACCAAGGGGTTAGGTACTTCCTTCTTTGGGCTGCGTCTAACGCTGGTGGGTCCATGCTTTTTGCTATTCTTTCAAACGCACACCCGCTTAACTGGATAGTTGCAGCTGTGAGTGCTCCAGTTGCGGTTATGAATCCGCTGATTGGAGTTGGAGTTTTTACGGGAATAGCGGAAAGTGAGCTCCGTAAGCCCTCTGTTAGGGATTTTGAGACCATTTCTGATGAAATTTCTACTCTCAAGGGCTGGTTCAAGAACCGCGTTCTTCACGCTTTTCTTATTTTTATCACTACAAGTATTGGCAGTATTCTTGGAACATTTGTTATTTTCCCAATTGTTCTTAGAATCTTTGGCTAATTTTAGGAGTTTTCATGTCAGACAGTCTTTCAGAAGCAATCAAATTTGCAGTAAACAACCTTCCTTCAGAAGATTCGGCTACGTACATTGGAATTAAAAATTCTGCCAGAAGGGCCGCTCTTCTTCTTAAGCAGGCCATGTTCCCGGCTTTTTCTGAGCAGCAGGGAGCTGGTTACTGTGGAGATACAAATATTGAAGTTCAGCGTAACGCTTCTCTCTCCCTTGCAGCCGAGAGCCTTATTCAGGCCATGGTAAGTGTTATGGATGAAAAGACTGCTGTTGAGAAAACCGCTTCCCTTATTAGAAAAACTCCTGAGATAGCCAGAATTCTTCTAACAGATATAGACGCAGCCTATGAGGGAGACCCGGCTGCAAAGAGCAAGAGTGAAGTTGCCCTTGCCTACCCTTCTTTTCCAGCTATCTGCATTTACAGAATTGCGCACGCTCTGTACGAGGACAGCGTTCCTCTTATTCCGAGAATCATGACTGAGTACGGGCATGAGATAACGGGAATAGACATTCACCCGGGAGCTTCAATTGGGCCCTACTTCTTCATAGACCACGGAACTGGTGTAGTTATAGGTGAAACTACTACTATTGCTGACCACGTAAAGATTTATCAGCATGTAACTCTTGGAGCAAAGAGCTTTAAAGTAAATGAAGACGGGTCTTTGGTTAAGGGAATCAAGAGACACCCGGATATAGGTTCTCATGTAGTCATCTACGCCGGAGCAACTATTCTTGGTGGAGAAACAAAGATCGGAGACAACTGTATAATCGGTGGAAACATCTGGCTCACTAAGTCTGTAGCCGCTGGTACAACTGTTGTTTCAAAACCTGCTGAGATTAAAAAAATCTGATTTTTCTCTTGAGCTCAAATGCGTCTCAAAATTCAGTAGCTATTCTTGTGCCTCTATTTCCCTGCTGACGGAAGACATCGGCTATTTTCTTACAGCCAAACAAGTTAACGCTTGTTTTATTTGATAGGGCTACTGCCATTGAAGAGGACAGGTAGGCTTTAGTAAAGCCCATGTCATCTGTAGATTTAAGTCTTCTCTCTCCGAGGCTTACCGGTCTAACTTCTCCTGAGAGGGAGAGCTCTCCTAGCCAAACTGCATTTGACTCAAGGGACCTGCCTGTAACAGCTGACCAGATGGCTGCAGCTACTGCAAGCTCTACAGAAACTTCGTTGACCTTTATTCCACCAGCTACGTTTATATAAATATCTCTGTCACAGAGCCTTAGACCTGCGTGGCGCTCAAGAATGGCTGCTGTTCTCATTACCCTCTGAGTATCTATCTTTTCTGAGAAGACTCTTGTGTAGGAGCCCTTGGCCTCTGTTACCAGAGCCTGAATTTCTACAACAAAGGTTCTGGAGCCCTCTGAAATGGTTGCATAGGCGGTTCCTGGTGAGAGCTCAGGGTTTTCACGTTTTGAAATGAAGAAAGAGGACGGATCTTTTATGGGAATGAGCCCAGATTGGGTCATTTCAAATATTCCTATCTCATCCGCAGCACCAAAGCGGTTCTTTGAGGTTCTAATCAGGCGGTTATCCAGCTCGGCTTCTTCAAAGTAGAGAACTGTGTCTACCATGTGCTCTATGATCTTAGGCCCGGCTATGGTTCCTTCTTTGGTGACGTGTCCTATGAAGAAGACAGAAATTCCATTCTGCTTGGCTACCGTGTTTATCTCCAGGCAGCACCCGCGCATTTGGGGTACCGACCCTGGAACCGAAGCAAAATCTTCTCCCATAAGAGTTTGTAGAGAATCTATTACAACCAGCTGGGGTTTTTCTGTTCTCATAACATGGCAGATGACTTCAAGATGGGTCTCACACAGTATGTTTATTCTTTCCAGATCCAGCTTCAGTCTCTCTGCTCTCTGTCTAACTTGAGAAGCACTCTCCTCACCAGAGACGTACAAAACTCCTCCTCTGGCACTACATAGGTGGCAAACCTGAAGCATAAGGGTGGACTTTCCTATTCCCGGCTCTCCTCCAACCAAAACAGAAGAGCCGTGAACTATTCCCCCACCAAGAACCCTGTCTAGTTCAGAGATTCCGCTTGAGAACCTGAACTCTTTTTCAACAGGTATGGAAGAGAGAGTTTTGGAAGAGGTCTCTGTAGCAGTTTTAGATTTTGATGCAGTGACCATCTTCTCTTCTGAAAAAGTGTTCCACCCACCGCAGGAGGGGCAGCGGCCAAGCCACTTTGGGCTACTATGACCGCACTCACTGCAGATAAATCTGATTACTTCAGTTTTTGCCATACTTTTTCCTTAGAAGCTGATGAGCTCCACGTCAAAGATCAGGAAAGAATTCGGTGGAATGATTCCCGGATATCCATGAACTCCGTATCCAAGCTCCGGTGGGATAATCAGGGTTCTCTTTTCCCCCTTGCTCATTGTCTGCAGAGCCTCATTCCAACCCTCAATCACTTCTCCAATCTTGAATTTTGCAGGAACGCCTCTGTTTACGGAGGAGTCAAAGACTCTTCCGTCAAGTAGAGAGCCTGTGTAGTGAACAGTTACTGTCTGTCCCATTTTAGGACAACCCTTGTTATCTCCTTCCTGTAAAACAACATACCTCAGTCCTGTAGCTGTTTTCCTGGCCTCAGGGAAGCGGTTACTTATCTCTTCATTTATCTTATTCAGCTCTTCAGCCTTTCTAAGCTCTTCCATGGCTGCAGCGCTCTCTACAATGTCACTGAAAATCTGCTTTGTGACTATAAACTTCTGAGCCTCTTCTCCAACTCTTTCCAACTTAATTGTGTTTATCAGATCTCCCTGCTCTATAGCGTTTACTACGTCCTGACCTTCAACAACGTGTCCAAAGACAGCGTGTTTTCCGTCAAGCCATGGAGTTTTAACATGGGTGATAAAGAACTGGCTTCCGTTTGTTCCGGGTCCTGCATTTGCCATACTCATGACCCCAGGTCCGTCGTGCTTAAGCTCTGGAGAGAACTCATCCGGGAAAGTGTACCCAGGACCACCGGTTCCATTTCCAAGAGGGCAGCCAGCCTGAATCATGAAATCTGGAATAACTCTGTGAAACTTGATTCCTTCATAGAAGTTCTTTCCGGGTTTCTTAAGATTAAGCTCGCCTTCAACAAGGCCTATGAAGTTGGCAACTGTCATGGGAGCTTTCTTAAATTCAAGAGAAACTACAATATTTCCCTTGCTTGTTTCAATTGTGGCGTAGATGCCTTCTTTTTCATTGTATTTCATAAATAATCCTTATCTTTATTCATTCAATCAAAAGCTATTAAAAGACCAGCTGTTGGTCAAATTCATTCTTCAAATAATTTATCGTAGGAAGAAACGAGTGTATAAATCCTCTCTAGCTCATCTGAAGAGTCAAAAGGTATGACAAGTTTTCCCTTACTGATCTTTCCCTTAAGCTCTACCAGGCAGCCGGTGGCTGAGAGAAACTTCTCTTCAATGGCAAGAATATCTTCACTCTTATGCTTATTCTCTTTTTGTTTGGTTTTAAGAAACAGCCTTCCTCCCTTATTTAGAGAATCAGCAAATTCTTCTGTCTGTCTTACAGATGGTTTTTCTTTAAGAATTCTATAGTAAAGAATCTCTCTGTCCGCCGGGTTGTTGACGCTCAAGAGAGCTCTTGCATGCCCTGGAGTAAAAGCTCCTTCCTTAAGAGACTGAAGCATGTTTGAAGGCAGAGCCAGAAGTCTCATACTATTAGCAACAGAAGGGCGGCTTTTACCAACCTTTACAGCAAGCTCTTCTTGTGTAAGTCCTTGTTCTGTAAGTAAATAGTGGTACGCTTGAGCCTCTTCGACAGGATTTAGATCTTCTCTTTGAATATTCTCAATAAGAGAGACTTCAAGACGTTGAGAATCAGAGTAGGTTCTAACAATGCATGGAACAGTAGTAAGTCCAGCCATCTTAGCAGCACGGAATCTTCTCTCTCCAGCTATAATCATGTATCTACTTCCGGAAACTTCTTCTACTAATAGTGGCTGGACAATCCCAACGTTACTGATAGACTGGGAGAGTTCCTGTAATGCATCTGGATCAAAAGATTTTCTAGGCTGATTAGGGTTAGCCTGAATTCTTGAAATATCTATCTCTGTAACAGAAACACCTGCTTCTTTAAGTTTTTCAGTTTCAAATGTTGAAGAATCATAGTCTCCAATAAGGGAACTAATCCCCTTGCCAAGTCCATGTTTACCTAAAGACACGTTCAATTACCTCCTTAGCAAGCTGATTGTATGCTTTTGAACCACTGCAGCTGTTATCATAAGCATTTATAGGAAGTCCATGAGAAGGAGCTTCACTTAATCTGACGTTTCTAGGAATCTTTGTTTCAAATACTAAATCCTTAAAGTAAGAAGAAATATCCTCTACAACTTCATTGTTAAGGTTAGCTCTCTTTGAATACATGGTAAAAACTATCCCTAAAACACTAATAGAAGGGTTAAGCTTCTTCTTGACACTAGTTATAGTTCTAATTAGCAAATTCAGGCCTTCCATGGCAAAATATTCACACTGCATAGGAATAATTACATAGTCAGTAAAGCAAAGAGCATTCATAGTAACCAAATCTAGAGCTGGTGGACAATCAACAAAGATAAAATCAAAATTATCTTCTGCTCCTTTTAGTGCTTTTTTAAGAAAAAACTCTCTTTCAGGAACATCTACAAGCTCAATTGCCAGTCCAGCCATATTAATTCCACCAGAAAGACAGTAAAGATTATTTACAGGAGTGGATTGAACAACTTCTGGATCAAATGTTTCACGTGAAACAATTTCATAAATACCATCTTTAGAAGTGTCAGCTGAAACAGCACCGGAAAGGTTACCTTGAGAATCAAAATCAACCAAAAGAACCTTATAGCCTTCTTTTGCGAGGGCAGAACCAAGGTTAACAGCGGTTGTTGTCTTACCAACGCCACCTTTTTGGTTCAAAAAAATAATTTTTTTAGCTTTCATAATCTATATAATAAGACAACACACTAAAAATGTCATCAAATGTTGCTAAATGGGTTAGGAATTATTATATTTATCCCAGGAGACAAAAATGGATTTAGAAAAAGAAGTAAAGGAAGCTCTTGAAGCAGTAAGACCTTCCTTACAGAATGATGGTGGAGATGTTGTATTCAACAAGATTGAAGACAAGAAAGTATATGTAACCCTGACAGGAGCCTGTGCTGGTTGTGCTTACGCAGCCATGACCCTAAAGGGCGGAATAGAGAGAATGCTTAAAGTAAGAGTTGATCCAGAACTCGAAGTAATCAATCTGGCACAGTTTGAGAACTGATTGTTTCACGTGAAACATTGAGGCCGTTGCATGTTGCAGCGGTCTTTTTTTCAACTTTTTATTTACCTGGTTTAAATTTTTGATTTTTCTTAAAAAGCAAAAAACCTGCATTCTAGAGGTCTAAAATGCAGGTTTTGGGGTCTGTTTCTGTGCATAGAAACAGTTTGTTGTGGCCATTTTCGCCCTTTTTTTCTCAGCTTTCTGAGCCCTCCACTACAGGTGCGTCTGCCCCTTCTGAAAGCTCACTATCCTCAGTGTTTTCCTCTTCATTCTGGTATTCAGTTGCGCACAAGGAGACTATTCTGTCGTCCTCGCTCTTCATCTTGAAGATGTTTACACCGGTAGCTGTTCTGCCCTGAACTGAAATATCCTTAACATGGGTTCTAATGGTTATTCCATTCTTGGTTATACATACAAGATCGTTGTTGTCGTTTACTGAAAGAGCAGCAACAATATTTAACGTATTTTCTGACAGCTTATAGATTTGCTGACCACCAGTAGCCCTATGGTGAGCGTTGAATTTGTCGTATTCAACCTGCTTACCCTTACCAAGCTCTGTGACCATAAGTATGTTCTTTTCACTGTCAACTTTCATAAGGCCTACAACTTCATCATCATCAGAAAGTTTAATTCCTCTGACTCCGTGAGTTGCCCTGCCCATGATTCTTACCTCGTCAACAGAGAACCTCAGGCCCTTACCAAGCTTTGTTACAAGCATGACTTCATCTTTTTCGTGAACAAAGACGCTGTGAAGCATTACATCATCCTCATCAAGGATAATTGCCTTAATTCCGTTCTTTCTTCCGTTTATGAACTGGTTAAGAGCAACCTGCTTTACAACACCCTTCTTTGTACACATAAGAAGATACAAATCATCTGAGAAGTCTGTGAAGTTGATTACAGAAGTAATTGTTTCTTCTGCCTCTATCTTTGGAATAACTGATTTTATGCTTGCACCCTTACCGGTCTTACTTCCTTCAGGAAGCTCCCAAGTTTCAAGAACAAAGGCTCTACCGGCAGAAGTTACATACATGATTTTGTCATGAGTATTTGCGGTGAACATGTGTTCAATAAAGTCTTCGTCTCTAAGGGTTGCGCCTCTTACGCCCTTTCCACCACGGTTCTGAGTCTTGTACTCTTCTGCAGAAACGCGCTTTACAAAGCCTCTGTGAGTAGCAACAACTACACACTCTTCTTTCTTAATAAAGTCCTTATCAAGGATTCCTGAAAGCTCTCTTGCCTGAATCTCAGTTCTTCTTTCATCTCCAAAGTCAGCCTTAAGCTGGATTATCTCCTTCTTGACCTCTGCAAGCATCTTGGCTGGGTCTGCAAGAAGGCCTCTGTAGAAGGTAATCTTAACTTCAAGCTCAGCTAGCTCATCCATTATTTCCTGAGTTTCAAGATGGCTGAGCCTGCCAAGTCTCATCTGGATAATTGCGTTTGCCTGGATTTCTGAGAGGGCAAAGCGGCTCTGAAGAGAGAGGCTTGCTTCTTCGTTATCCTTGGCCTTCTTGATTATCTCAATAACTTCATCAATGTTTTCCAAACCAATCTTCAAACCGAGCAACACATGCTCTCTCTGAAGGGCCTTGTCCAGATCAAACTTTGTTCTTCTTGTTACAACTTCTTTCCTGTGCTCAAGATAGTAGTAGAGCATGTCTTTCAAAGTTAGAAGTTTAGGTCTGCCGGAAACAAGGGCCAGATTGTTTACGTTGAAGTTGGACTCAAGGGCAGTGTTCTTAAACAGGTGGTTGACCACTATCTCTGGAACTGCGCCATTTTTGAGCTCAATTACCAGTCTCACACCGTCACGGTCGGATTCATCTCTGACAACTGATACATCTTTAAGTATGTCATCCTTCTTCAGCTGCTCAATATGGTCCTTAAGGGCTCTTTTGTTTACCTGGTAGGGGAGTTCGGTGAAAACAATTGCATCGTGCGTTTTCTGCTCCTCTATGTGGTATCTGCCTCTGAGAACAACCTTACCTCTGCCTGTCTCGTAGGCGTCTTTAATTCCCTTTTTACCGCAGATAAGACCCTTGGTAGGGAAGTCCGGGCCATGAACAAAGTCCATGAGCTGGGTAATTGTAATCTCAGGATTATCAATAAGGGCACAAAGGCCGTCGCAAACCTCTGAGAGGTTGTGTGGAGCCATATTCGTAGCCATACCAACAGCAATTCCACTTGTTCCGTTTACAATCATGAACGGAAAGCCAGAGGGGAGGACGGAAGGTTCCTGGAGAGAGTCGTCAAAGTTGTTGACAAAATCTACAGTGTTCTTCTCAATGTCCGAAAGCATGAGTTCGCCCATGCGGCTCATCTTTGCTTCCGTGTATCTGTATGCTGCAGGTGGGTCTCCATCAATAGAACCAAAGTTTCCCTGAGGCTTTACAACCGGATAGCGGAGAGAGAAGTCCTGGGCAAGACGAACCATTGCATCATAAACAGAAGCATCCCCATGTGGATGGTACTTACCAAGAACGTCTCCAACTATTCTCGCGCTCTTCTTTGTTCCGCCGGAAGCCTTGATTCCGAGTTCGTACATATCGTACAAAATTCTTCTGTGAACAGGCTTAAGGCCGTCTCTAACATCAGGAAGGGCACGGCTTACTATAACTGACATAGCATAGTCCAAATAGGACTTTTTCATCTCCTGGGATAGGTCAGAAACCAGGATTCTGTCTTCAGTATTGTTTTCCATATTCCTTCTCCTCAGGCATCAATATTTGCGTATGTAGCGTTTTCTTCAATGTAGAGTCTTCTAGGCTCAACATCTTCTCCCATCAGCATGCTGAATACGTTATCAGCTTCAATGGCATCTGAAAGATGGACTCTTGTAATAAAGCGTCTCTGAGGATCCATGGTTGTCTCCCACAGCTGCTCCGGGTTCATCTCACCAAGACCTTTGTAGCGCTGGATTTTGTAGTTCTTCTCATCATCAACGCTGAGGTTGTGCTCAGAGAGAATCTTTACCCTCTCATCCTCATCATATGCATAGAAATCCTTGTTCTTGATGGAAATCTTATACAAAGGCGGCATGGCAAAATAAACATAACCAGCCTCAATGAGTGGGCGCATGTACCTGAAGAAGAAGGTAAGAAGCAGGGTTCTGATATGAGATCCGTCAACATCAGCATCTGCCATGATAATTACCTTGTGGTACCTGGCCTTTGTTATATCAAAGGTAGCTCCAAGGCCGGCACCGATTGAGGCAATAACTGGCTGAAGTTTGTCATTTCCGGCAACCTTGTCTTCTCTTGTCTTCTCAACGTTCAGCATCTTTCCCCAAAGAGAAAGAATGGCCTGGGTTCTTCTGTCACGGCCCTGGTTTGCAGAGCCTCCTGCAGAATCTCCCTCAACAATGAAAATTTCACGGTTTGCCGGGTCTTTTTCACTGCAGTCGGCTAACTTACTTGGAAGACTTCCGCCGTCATTCTTCTTTCTTTCTTTTTCTCGTGCTTTCTTTGCTGCAACTCTGGCTCTGGCAGAATTAACCGTCTTATCAAGAAGGGCTTCAATATAGGCTGGGTTTTCATCAAAGAAATCATTCATCTTCTCGTAGACAAAGGAGTAGGTAAGACCCTGAACATAGGAGCTGCCAAGTTTCATCTTTGTCTGGCCTTCGAACTGAGGCTCTGAAAGCTTGACGGAAATAACGGCAGAAAGGCCTTCTCTTACGTCTGAGTTAAAACCTTCCTTAAAGTCATCTGTCTGGATGAATTCAAGAGTCTTCTTGTCCTTTTTGAACTTATCACTCTTCTCAAGCTGGCTTCTTACTGCTGCAACAAGACCGGTTGTGAAGCCCACCAGATGCTTACCGCCTTCTCGGGTATTTATGTTGTTGGCAAAGGAGAAAACTCTTTCATCATAGCGGTCTGAGTACTGAAGGCTGAACTCTATCTCTGCAACTCCGCCGGCGTTTTGTCTTGTGCCTTCGGCATAAACAGGTTCTGTTCCTTCCGGAACAATGCGACTGTTCTTGTTCATGTAGGAAACAAAGTCTTTTATTCCACCTTCAAAATGGAAAACCTTCTCAATCGGCTCTTCGCCCCTGTCATCTACGGCGTTAATTGTTACACCTTTATTGAGGAAGGCAAGCTCTCTGAACCTCTCACAGAGAATGCTGAAATCAAACTTATCTGACTCCATTACATGCTCTGTATCTCCTTCAGATGTCTTTGCATCCGGATGGAATTTAATTGTGGTTCCAACCTTATCAGAAGTTCCAACAACAGCCACAGGAGCCTCAGGGATACCTATATGGTATGTCTGCCTGAAGATTTTTCCTTCTCTGTAAACAGTTGCTTCAAGATAGTCAGAAAGGGCGTTTACAACGCTGACACCAACTCCGTGCAAGCCACCAGAGACCTTATAACCACCATCTCCGAACTTACCTCCGGCGTGGAGATTACACAAGGCAACCTGAAGGGCGCTTACTCCCTCAGTCGGGTGCATATCCGTAGGAATACCACGGCCGTTATCTTCAACGGTCACTATGTTTCCTTTTTCAATTCTGACATTTATTGTGTCACAATACCCGGCAACAGCCTCATCAATACTGTTGTCTACTACTTCATAGACCAGATGGTGCAGTCCTTCGGACCCAGTTGAGCCAATATACATACCTGGTCTTTTTCTTACAGCTTCTAGTCCGTGCAAGACATGAATCTTATCACCTTTGTACTCTTCGGTAACTTTCGTGATGTTAATGTCCTGCAGGATATTCTGTTCATTTTCCATAAACAAAAAACCTCCGGGATTTTTACCCTGATTTTCAAAGCCCTTATACTATAAATATTATATATAAGATATCAGTATACTATCATCTTTCCCTGCTCTTATTCAACACGGCTCTCGTTCTTCTTGAAAATGAGAAAGTTTCAATTTATCATTCAAAGTAATATGAGCTCAGATAACAACGAAAGAATAGAAGAACTCTGGAACAGAGCAAATGAAATAATCAGGAAGAGCCTTTCCGACTCTGAGTATAAAACCTGGTTTACAAGAATAACCCTCGGTCCCGAGGAAAACGGGAAAATCACGCTCTACGCCAATTCTGCATTCTTTAGGGATAATTTCACCAAAGTCTATAAAAAACTCGTTGAAGACGCTTTAAACAGCCTTGGAGAAGGAAATTTTACAATAGATGTACAGATAAAATCTCAGAAAGCTGAAAAAGAAGTCCCGGAAGTTAAGGCTCATAAAGAAAAAGCTCCTGAAAAGAAACCTGTAAAAAAAGATGTAGTTCTAAACAGTGCCTATACTTTTGACTCTTTTATTCCTGGAGAGAACAGCAACTTTGCCTACAGTGCCTGTCTTGCCATAGCTAAAGATCCGGGCTCTGTTTACAATCCGTGTTTAATCTACGGCGGAGTAGGTCTTGGAAAAACACACCTTCTACAGAGCATAGGAAACTACATTCATCAGACAACAAACCTAAAAGTCATGTATGTAACGGCTGAAAACTTCACAAATGAGTTTATTCAGGCCATAAATGACAGAACTACAAGACAGTTTCAGAACAAGTACAGAAAGGTTTCTGTTCTGCTTATAGATGATATTCAGTTTCTTCAGAAGAAAGCTGAAACTCAGAACGAACTGTTTAATACATTTAATGATCTCTATGATACAGGCCGTCAGATTGTATTTACCTGCGACCGTCCTGTAGAAGAGCTCAGAGACGTTACAGACAGGCTCAGAAGCCGTTTTTCACGTGGACTGAACATAGATATCCAACCACCTAGTTTTGAAACCAGAATGGCCATTTTAAGGGCTAAGTGCAGAGAAAAGAAGTTCCCTATAAATGATGATGTACTTGAATACATAGCTAACAACATTTCAAGTAACGTCAGAGCCCTCGAGTCCTGTATTACAAAACTTATGGCTTACAGCACTCTGCTTAAGAAGGATATTTCTCTGGAAACAGCAAAAGAGCAGCTGGGGCAGATTATAAATTCAAACAAAGACAACTCAGGAATATCTATAGACCAGATAATAAAAACTGTTGCTTCTTACTACAACGTATCTCCTTTTGACATAAAAGGTAAGAGCAAAAGCCAGAGTATAGTTCTTCCAAGAAAAATTGCCATGTATCTATGCAGGACCATGACAGATTTTTCAACAACAGAGATTGCTGCTGAATTCGGTGGAAAGAACCATACAACTGTTATTTACAGCATTGAAAAAGTTGAAGCACTGCTTCATTCTTCAGATACAGATACTGCGGTTTTGATAGAAAAATTAAAGAATCAAATTAAGGCAGAAAGTAAAAAATAGTTGTGCATTTTCTGTGTAATTCATGTTAGAAAATGTTGTTTTCTTGTTGAATAAAAAGAAGCCTGTTAAAAGAGGAAAAGAATATTTAAGAAAAACACACATTTTATTCTTTTCTTCTGTAAAGACTTGCTAGGTTATGCACAATTTTTATGGTACTATTATTACTACTAAAGTAAAAAATATGTTTGTAAAATTATGGAGATAGAAAAATGAAATTTGTATGTGATCAGGAAAAACTTCTTAAAGAAATATCAAACGCAAATGATTTTACAGCTCAGAGAAACAACCTTACAGTCCTGGGTGGTATTTATCTTAATCTTGAAGGAAATAATTTAACTATAAAATCAACAGACCAGAAGATGGGTTATGTATCCAGAATTGAAGTTTCCGGTGAAGAAGATGGAACTGTTACAGTCATGGGAACTAAATTTTTAGATATAATTAAAAACCTTCCTTCTGGAGTAATTAGTTTTATTGAAGATGATAAGGTTCTTAAAATCAGAACAGAAGATTCAAGAGTGAACTTCAAGATTATTATCTCTGATTCTTCTGCTTTCCCTTCAATAACTATTCCTTCAACAGAACAGTTCTTTTCTATAGCTCAGAAAGATCTGACAGATATGATTAATCAGGTTTCATTTGCTGTTTCTGATGATGAAAGCAAGTATGCTATGAATGGAGCTCTTTTTGAGAAAAATGAAAGCTCTGTAAACATGGTTGCTACAGATGGAAGAAGACTTTCATTTATAGGAAGAAAAATAGAATCCTTTATTCCTGACTTCAGTCCTATAACCATACCTTCAAGATTTCTCTCAATAATCAGAAAGAATTCAATTAATGAAGGTAGTTTTGATGTATGTATTACTGACTCTTCCATATTCATTAAAAACGGTGAATCAGTATTATTCTCAAATCTTATTAAGAATGAATTCCCTTCTTACAGGCGAGTTATTCCTCAGAGCCTTTCAAAAAACTGCATAGTAAACAGAAAAGATTTTGAAGAAGCAATTAAGAGAGTTTCAATCTTTGTTGAGAATAAATTCAAGAAGATTATTCTTGATTTCAAGGAAAACACACTCACAGTCTATACTCAGAATGATAACCTCGGAGAAGGAACTCAGGTTCTTGAGTGCAGCTACAACGGAGAGCCTATAGTCTGTGCCATGAATTACATGTACCTACTTGATCCAATTAAGGTTATGGAAACTGAGAGTGTAAATATTTCTTTTAATGATGTTTCAAAACCATTTGTTGTAAAACCTGAACCGGAAAGAGATTATCTGCATGTTATCATGCCTATGAATCTCAACTGACAAATGCTCATCAGGACTCTGGTTTACTCTGGATTTAGAAATCTCAAAGACGGGAAGATAGACGTCTCTTCAAAGCAGATTATTCTCAAAGGTGAAAACGGACAGGGAAAGACAAATCTGCTTGAAGCTATCTATATTCTCTGCTACGGGGCTTCTTTTAGAACTCAAAACATAAGAGAAGCCCTGAAAACAGATAGCTCTTACTTTTCACTGCGTTCATTCTTTTCTGACAGAAATAACCTTCCGCGCATGACAGAAGTAGATTTGTACGGAAATGAGAAAACTATCATTGTTGACGGAAAACAAATACATGACAGGAAAGAACTTATTTACAACATACCTTGCATTGTGTTCACACATGATGACATAGAGATTGTGAGAGGCGAGCCCGAAAACAGAAGAAAGTTCTTTAACCAGACTATGTCAATGTATGACCCGGTGTTCTTCGAAGACCTCAGAAAGTACAACAGAATCCTCAGGCAAAGAAATACAGTTATCAAAGAGAGAAGGCTTAATCTCATAGATGTTTATGATACTTCTTTGGCAAATGCAGCCATCCCAATCATCAAAAAAAGAAGACAGGTTTGTGACGAGTTTGTTGAAATTTTTCCGCCCTTTTACAGCAAGGTCAGCGGAAGAGAAAGCAACATAAAAATAGAATACAGACCCTCCTGGGATGAAAACATGAGCGCATCTGATATTGAGGAGAGACTTATAAACCAGAGAGAGACAGATATAAAGATGAACACCACAACCGGTGGTCCGCACAGGGATAAATTTCTGATTACTGATGAAATTGGTCTTTTTGCAAATACGGCATCTACCGGACAGATGAGGCTTGCTTCCCTCGTTCTCCGCTCGGCCCAGGCAGAGTTCTACAGAAAAAAGACAGGTCAGGACCCGGTTTTTCTTATTGACGATGTTCTCCTTGAGCTGGACTCCACAAAAAGGGCAAGATACCTTGAGGCCCTTGGCAATTACAGTCAGGCATTCTTTACATTTCTACCTGAAGAAAAATATTTTGAAGACATGATAGGTCTTTCTGACACAAAGATTTATAATGTAAAAGACGGAGGGTTTGAGATTGAAAGCCAAAGATAATTACACACGCATAGCTCCAGAAGACCCTATACAGAGTAAGGCCTATTTTGATCAGGTACTGAAGAGACACAGGATAGAGCTTGAGTCTTCTGAAAGCCAGATTAAGATAACTTGGAAGGTAATAGCCGGAGAGACTCTTGGTTCCATTAGTGAGTGTGAGAAGGTTTCAAAGGGTATTCTTTATATAAAGTGTCACCATCCAGCCCACGCTACAACCCTCAGAATGAACTCAAGAGAGCTCATAAAAAAGGCCTCTTCTGTCTTTCCGGATTTGGAGATAACTAAAATTAGGGTCAGAATTTGCTGAATCTTGACCAAAGTTCACTTGAACTATATACTCATTTTTTACCGCGCTTTAAAAAGCACTGACAAATAAAATCCCGCAATTATGCGATAAAAATGGAGATAACCCGTTATGAGTTACAAAGGCAAAAGAACCTATCAGCCAAGTAAAGTAAAGAGAAACAGAAAGTTTGGTTTCAGAGCCCGCATGGCAACAAAGGGCGGCCGTCTTGTTCTTGCTAGAAGAAGAGCAAAGGGCAGACACAGTCTCACAGTTTCTGATGAGAAAAAGCCTTACTAAGAAACAGATAATCAGATCAAAGACAGATATAGACAGTCTATTTAAAGCAGGAAAGAAATACTCTTCTTCCTGCTTTAAGTTGTTGGTAAGGGAGAATTCTTTACCGTATAGCAGACTTATAGTCATACCTGTCAGACACTTTGGAAATTCAGTCAGAAGAAATAAAATAAGACGGCAGATAAAAGAGATCTGGCGTCTTAATCAGGAAAAGATTCTTCCAGGGCTGGATTGTGCATTCATTGTGTACACGGATTCAGATTTGTCCTACATAAAGAAAGAAGAAATTCTAATAGATTTACTCAATAGAAGCGGGTCCCTTAGGGGATGACGCTTTTTTTATTTTAAGGACAAAGTTCCGTCTTCACATACAAAAACTGCGGAGAAGCCGTTATGGAAAAGAAAACCATATGGATATTTGTAATAACAGTAGTCGTTGTTTTTGCATTTGTCTTTATTCAGCAGCTTATTACTTCTTCTAATTCTTCCGACGCCACAAGTGAAGAGGCCTTAGAAGTAGTAGTAGAAGAGGTAGTGGAAGAAAAGCCTCTATCCTCTGTTTATCAACCAGTTTCCTATTCAGAAACCCGGGAATCATTTACTGTAGAAACAGACTATCTTTCAGTTGATTTTGATACAAAGGGAGCATCCATTTCTTCAATTAAAATGAAGAATTATAACGATGCAAACGGAGATCTGGCAGATGTGGTCTTCAAAGGTGAGAATGATCACAATGCATTTCTTCTCTACTGGGGAAGTGATATTGAAGATCCTGTTCTTGATAACTTCAGCTACAGCGTTGAAAAGAGTTCAGAAGGAATCAGCGTAAAGTTCTCAAAGGACTACAGGAAGGAAAACGGAGAACTCTTCACTCTTGTCAAAACATTCCTCTTCAAAGAGGGGGAGTACCTGTTTAAGGTAACAGTAGACGCAGTCGGTGCTGAACTCACCGAAGCTGATTATTCCTTAACTCTTGGCTACGAGCCACAGGTAGGACCCGCTTTCGGCATTCTTAAAAACAACAACTATGACTACAGACGTCTTTACGCCGGCTTGATCAAGTCAAACGGAAAGATTGCTAGAAGCACTGTAAAACTGAGTAACAACAAGTTCTATTCAACACAGGACTTTAAGTGGTTCAGCCTCACAAGTAAGTACTTCACAGCCATTGTTTCTCCTGTTAATCAGGACGTTTCCTATCTCTATCAGGCCTATCAGGGAACCGGAGACATCTATCAGACAAACGGATTCTTTGTTTCAGTTCCGTCTGAAGAGACTGAGGCCATGGAGTTCTACTACTACTGTGGACCACAGCTTAAAGCCTACCTTGGAAGCTACTACAGCGGAACAGATAACGCTTGGGGAATCAGAGGCCTCAATCTTGATGATGCCATGGAAAGCGGTTCCATGCTCTCCTGGCTTGAAAACATACTCAAGGCCTTGCTCCAGCTTCTGTACAAGATTGTTCCTAACTACGGCGTTGGAATTATCCTCGTAACACTTATTCTCAAGATTCTTCTGTGGCCTCTCAACAAGAAGAGTATGGCCTCTACAGCCAAGATGCAGACCCTTTCTCCACAGATAGAAGAGATTAAGAAAAAGTATCCGGATAATCCTCAGAAGCAGAACATGGAGCTTCAGGCTCTCTACAAGGAAAATGGAGTTAGCACCCTCGGCGGTTGTCTGCCCATGCTGCTCCAGTTCCCAATCCTCATTGCCTTCTATGGCCTGTTGAACAAGCACTTTGAGCTTAGAGGCGCCATGTTCATTCCTGGTTGGATTACAGACCTCTCAGTTCCTGAGACAATTGCAACACTGAGCTTCAATATTCCTCTTCTTGGAAATGAAATTCACCTGCTGCCGATTATCTACACAGTAAGTATGATTTTCTCCATGAAGTACACACAGGCTTCAAACAACAATGCTGCTGCAGGTTCACAGAAATCAACCATGTGGTTCATGACTTGGGGTATGCCTATCATGTTCTTCTTCATACTTTACTCTGCACCTTCCGGACTTCTCCTTTACTGGACAGTACAGAACGCTCTTTCTATCCTCCAGCAGGTTTACACAAACAGTAAGGTCTTCAAGGACGGACTTAAGAAAGAAGCTGCCAAACCAAAGAAGGAGTCAAAAGCAGTCCTGAAATATCAGGAGAAGCTGAAGGCTCTAGAAGCAGCCGCAAACAACAACAAGAAGGGTAAAAAATGACCAGAGAATTTGAAGGAAAAACAGAACAGGAAGCCATCAAAATGGCTATAGAAGAGCTTCACATTGAGAGAGAAGACTTTGATGTTGAAGTAATAGATAACGGCAAGCGTGGCCTCTTTAAGAGAGAAAATGTAAAGATCCGTGTTCACGTAGACTCAACTGAAGAACCTGAAGACTATAGTTTTTCAGACACAGCAGATGACACCTATGAAGAAGAGGAAGAGGAGGAGACTCTTGAGGCTGATGAGGAATTTGAAGCCTCTGTCTGCTCCTTCCTTGAAGGAGTTGTAAGTCACATGGGTTACACCTGTACTGCCAAGGTTACTTCAAGAAAGGGCAGGAAGGTGAACGTGGAGATAGAGAGTGAGTCTTCAAATATTATCATTGGCAGAAAGGGTAAAAACCTGGACGCACTGCAGGTTCTTGCAAATGTCTACGCAGGAAAGACTGACAACGAGAGAAAGATAATTGTTGATTCAGAAGGCTACAGAGTCAGACACGAAGAGCAGGTTGTACGCTCAGCTTACAGGATTGCTCAGCAGGTAAGAAAGACTGGTCGCAGCCGTCTTCTTGAGCCAATGAATCCGTACGAGAGAAGGCTGGTTCACACAGCTCTCAATGACGTAACAGGAATTGAGACAAAGAGTGAAGGCACAGGCCTTTTCAAACAGGTCAGAATCATTTCAACAAGAGAGCATAGATAATTATTTAGGATTCAAACAAGCCGGCTTCAAAAAAAGGAGTCGGCTTTATTCTTTTTCCCACTTTCCGGAAACAAGGAGCTCTTTAAGCTCTTGGGCTTTTTCCTTGGAGAATTGAGCTCCGACTTGTTTAATGATTTGCCCTGCAAGAATGGAAGCGATTGTTCCACTGTCAACCACGTCAAGGGAATTGCAAAGCCCATAAAGGAAGCCTGCTGCGTAGGTGTCTCCGGCGCCTGTGGTGTCTATGGGGACAGAGGGGCCTTTCACCGGAATGTTGTAAATTTCTCCTCTATAAGAGATAAATGAGCCCTTCTTGCCGTTTTTGACTATGGCGGTTTCGCAGAGTTTTCCCATGCTCTTGCAGCAGAGTTCGGGCTCGTAGTTGTCAAACATGATCCTGGCTTCTTCCTTGTTTGCAAAGACTATGTCACAACTGGATTTGATAATCTCAAGGAAGGCGTCTCGGTTTCTCCCTGCCGCAAACTGATCAGCTATATCAAAAGAGATCTTGGCTCCGGCGCTCTTGGCTATCTCAATAGCTCTATAGATGGCCTCCGTCTGGTTTTTTGTGTCCAGCATGTAGCCTGTGAAGTGGAAGAAGTCTGCCTTTTTTAGAGTCTCTTCGTCTATGTCGGATATGCAAAAGTCTCTGTTTGCCCCGAGGAAGGTGTTCATGGTTCTGTCTGAGTCCGGGGTAATCAGGATAATTGAAGAGCCGGTAGGATTCTCAGACTTTCCCAGGTTATCCAAAACGTTCAGAGCCTGAAGGTTCTTTCTGTAAATATCTCCGTATTCGTCGTTTCCAACCTTTCCACCCAGGGCCGTTTTTACGCCCATGGCGCTAAGGGTGATAATAGTATTTGGACAGGAGCCTCCGCAAGAGTAGGAAGGTTTCTTGTTTTCTTTTATGTAAGCAGAAAGCTCAAGGCGCTTTTCAACGTTTACTAGATTCATGGTCCCTTTATGGAGGCCAAGATCCTTAAGCTCTTGATCAGATACAGAAACAATAACATCTATAAGAGGGTTTCCGATCCCATAGACAAAAGGAGACTCGTTTTTCATGGAAACATTCTAACACAGAATTACAGCTAGGGTAATTGTTATAATCCAGTTTTTCACACTGAGGGGCAGAAAAAAATAAAATTTATCGCCCAATTTATCGCCCAATATGATAAAAACACTTTGGGCGATAAATTTGTTCTGAAGCTGCACAATAATCACATAAGTTTATATAAGACAGTAAATAATAATTTTTTACTAAAACAGAATTATCGCCCAATTTATCGCCCAATGTGATATAATACATTAGGCGATAAGATTTAACACAACAGAAGAGGCGAAAATGGAGCGTATAAAGCAAATAGTTAATGAATTAAGACAATACCCTACAGAAAAAGAATGGTTTGAGTTCAAGCACAATTGGTTCAAGCCAGACGAACTGGGAGAATATATATCTTCTATATCCAATAGCGCCGCAATATTTGGAAAGAAAGAAGGCTATTTTGTTTGGGGCCTTGACAATGAAACACATGAAATTGTTGGAACAGATTTTGATAGTGACCAAGAAATTAATAACGAGCCTCTTAAACATTATCTTGCCAGACAATTAACTCCAGATACCAACTTTTATTTTGACGAAGAAATAATTAATAATAAAAGAGTGGTCCTCCTGACAATTCCTGCAGCAAAAACAGTTCCTACTGCATATAAAAAGATACGCTTCATACGGATTGTATCCAGCAAAGAAAAAATAGAAAAATACCCGGAGCGTGAGGCTTATCTTTTTTCAGTTCTCCGTAATGGAATTCCAACCATAGAAAGTACAGAGTCAAAGTATCAGAACCTAACTTTTGAAAAGCTTATGATATATTATGGTGCAAAAGGTATAAAGCTGAATGAAAAGACGTTCAAAAAGAATTTAGGACTTCTTACGGATGATGGAAAATATAATATCTTGGCGCAACTATTGTCCGATGATTGTCATCTTCCGATTCGTGTCGCTATTTTTTCAGGGACGTCCAAGGCAGATAATATGTACTCTATTCGCGAATTTGGTTACCAATGTATTCTCTATGCTTTGGATGATGTACTTCGATATGGAGACGTTTTGAACATTATACAGGCGGATGAAAGGGATCGGGTTGTTGAGAGAAAAGAGGTTCCGCTTTTTGAAAACGATGCTTTTCGTGAAGCTGTTATCAATGCTTTTGTTCACAATCTTTGGGTTTCAGGAAACGAGCCGATGTTTACGGTTTATTCTGACCGCATTGAGATTCTTTCAAGAGGAACAATTGCTGCGGGGCAGACAATAGAAGGGTTCTTTTCTGGGGAATCTGTCCCTGTGAACCCCAAACTTTCTGAAATTATTATGCAATTACATATCAGTGAAAAAACCGGACGCGGAGTACCCACAATTATTAGGAAGTATGGAAGAAAAGCTTTTGAATTCCGAGAAAACACAATTGTCGTAACCATACCCTTTAATTGGATTAATGTTATGAGCGATAAAACGGGAGATAAGTCAGACACTAAAACCAGTGGAGAGAAAACTGAAGTACAAGTGAAAATTTTATCTGAAATGCAAAATAATCCAAATATCTCAATTCCACAAATAGCGAACAAATTAGGAATGGCAAAGTCATCGATAGATTACAATCTTGCAAAACTTAAAAAAATAGATGTTGTTGAGCGTATTGGATCTAATAAAACGGGATATTGGAAAGTGAAAGAGTAAAATCAGTTGCCCGACACTCATTATCGCAGGTAACGATGATCATACAGTTGGAAATGTATACGAATGCGTGGGACACGGTGCGTTTGAAGAAGCAAAAGCCTTTCTGACTGCATCCTTGAGAGAAGCTCCGCAGTAATACATATACATCTGACAGCACAGATATCTGCTTATGATTCAACCATACTGTTTCTTCTTGCACGCTTTTTATTAGAGGTAATTGTGTTGTCTCTGAAAAAAGCAAAAATCACGTATTTTCATGTTCTGACAGTAAAAAACTAAATAATGAGAAATTTATGCACACACTATTGCACAAGAATTCCACAAGTAGCTGTGTAATTTGTCAGATAAATGGTGTAAAACGCAGTAATAACGGGCGGAACAAAAAATAGGGAAGGAAGGGCAAGTAGAAGTAATTCTTTTTAAAATAAATAAATACTTAAATATAATGATGGTTTTACTATTAAAAACCTATATAAATTTTAAATGTAATTGTTCTTAAAACGGAACAAATAAAAACGTTTGTTAAGTAAAGTTTTGCACAAGAATTGCACAAGCGGTGAAAACAGCTGTTTAAAGGCTCTCAGAAATGGCCTGAATGGCCGCTACAGCGTATAAAGCAGCGGTTTCGCACCTTAAAATGTTGGTTTGAAGTAAAATAGGGTGGAAGTTGTTTTCCATTAGGAAGGAACATTCTGTAGTGTCAAAGCCACCTTCTGGCCCTACAACAACAGCAAAGGGCAGGTCCTTATTTCCTAGGCTTTCTAGTGTATTCAAAATATTCTTCTGATTCTCTTCAAGAGTGCACTGGTGGAAGAAGAGTCCGCAGAAATCTTCACCAAAGTTTTTCTTGAAATGATTAGGGATTTCTTCAAGAGAAACGCTTTCCATGACAGCGGTCGGAACAAGGCTCCCGCTCTGCTGAACAGCTTCTTTTACTAGGGCCATATATCTTTGGCTCTTTGAAGAAGAGTCTGAATAGTCGGCCACGCAGTTCTTACTTTTAACTGGAACTATTGCCCTCGCTCCCATTTCGGTAGAGCGCTTGATTATCTCGTCCATCTTACGGCCTTTTGGAAGGCATTGGTATAAAACAATAGTTTTCTGGGGCCTTAGGGTTGGAAGGGCATCTGTGGTTTCTACTGCCTGAGCCAGCTCAGTAACAGAGAGCGTACAGCTGCCCTTTTTGATTTTTTCAACGGTCAGAAGATAGGTCTTGCCGTCTTTGTCCCTTCCTGTTAACTGCCGGCCTTCCTTAAGACGAAGAACATTTACTACATAGCCTAAATCGCTTCCTGTGAGAGTAAGGGTGTCTTGGCCGTTATAGTCCGGCGGGAGCAGAAACAGTCTCATAGTGGTTTTGTGGCCCTTCTGAGGTAGGAGAGAGCTCTCTTGTCTACCAATTCCGAAAGCTTTTCATAGACCCATGCATGATAGCTGTCAACCAGCTCTATTTCTTTCTCGGTGAGCATCTCTTTAACAATCAGGCGTCTTTCATAAGGGCAGCAAGTAAGCTGCTCAAATGTTAAAAACTGGCCGTACTGGGTTTTCTTGTCTTTTACTACCGCTACCAGGTTTTCTATTCTTATGCCGTGACTTCCTTCTCTGTAAATACCGGGTTCATCGCTTAGTACCATGCCTTCTCTAAGAGGAATTCCTGCTGAAGCGGGGTGTGAAGAGATTCTCTGAGGCCCTTCATGAACAGCAAGGCGGTGCCCAACTCCGTGACCGGTGCCGTGGAAGAAGGATAGTCCCTCGTTCCACAGGAACATGTGGGCTAGAACATCCAGCTGGTGCCCATCTGTGCCTTCTGGGAAGACCTGAGAAGCTAGAGCCAGGTGGCCCTTCAGAACTAGGGTGTAGTCTGTTTTCTGCTGCTTTGTTGCTCTTCCAAAGAGGAGGGTTCTGGTTATGTCAGTAGTGCCGTAGGCGTACTGCCCACCCGAATCCAGAACCAGTAGCCCGTTCCCTTCTATCTTCTTGTCTGTCTCTTCTGTTGCGCTGTAGTGAACAACAGCTCCATGGTCGGCAAAGCCGGCAATTGTGCTGAAGGATGGACCCAGGTAGTCTTCTTCAAGTTCTCTTTCAGAAGCCAGAGCATTTGAAATGGAGATCTCTGTATACTGAACTCCTTTTTTGGTGTTTCTCTCTACGTCAGAAAGGAAGTTTACAAGAGCCACACCGTCAAGAATATGGGAGACCCTCATTCCTTCAAGCTCTGTCTTGTTTTTGCATGCTTTAAAGAGAGTTGAGTACTCTTCACCTTCACTGATTTTTACAGAAGGAGAGAGGGCAGAGTAAAGCTGCATGTTTATTCTTGATGGGTTGAGACGTAGAGTGCAGTTGTTAAGTTTTGAAAGAACAGAGGCTGTTTCTTCGTATGGATGAAGCTCAAAAACTTCTTTGGAAATGTCGTAGTTTTCAAAACGCTCAGCGGGAGTGAAGAGGTACACAGTGTCCTTTCCGATCAGAAGGTGTGAAAGAAACACAGGGGTGTCTTCTACATCCGAGGCACGCATATTCAGTATCCAGGCAATATCATCCAAAGAAGAGATTAGTAAGTAGTCTTCTTTGTTCTCTTCAGCCTTCTTGCGTAGCCTATTAATCTTACTCTGTGAGCTCTCACCGGTTATGCGGGTACTAAGCTTCTCAATCCTTGTCTGAGGCATGCTTGGCCTATCAGTCCAGATTTCATTTAGCAAATCTTCTGAGGCGCAGATGTCCAGACCCTTCTTTTTGTAGGCTCTCTCTTCCTGAACCATCAGTGTCTCAGATGCTGTTCCTATCTTTTCCCCTTTGGAAAAAGATTCTTTTAGGAAGTCTGAAGGGCTTGTTGCCTCTGGGCCGTTTGATTTTCTCATTTCAAAACAGGTTCCCTGAATCTGGCGAGAGCACTGAACAAAGTACCTTGAATCAACCCAGATAAGGGCCTTTTCAGCTGTTACAATTACAGTTCCAGCACTGCCTGAAAAACCGCTAAGCCACTTTCTGCTCTGCCAGCGTGGGCTTACATATTCACTTTCATGAGGATCTGTACCGTTTACAATCCATGCAGAAAGGCCGTCTCTTTTCATCAGGGCCCTGAGAGCCTCAACTTTTTCATTTACTGTCATTTGTTTTTCCTTTTTGCCTTTGGTGTTTTAAAGACAGTCTTTTCCTGCCTCATGCCCCAAAGAGCAATCAGAGTTCCTGCGACTATCATTATGAAACAGAAGATCTGTCCCAGAGAAATATTCAAAACGGATTTAAAGAGAGCCGTTGGTTCAGTTTCCTTGCCGAGGGCAATTATGAACCCAAGCTGTGAATCCGGCTCTCTGAAGTATTCAATAATAAACCTTACAAGCCCGTAGCCAGCAAAGTAGCTACCTGTGATAAAACCACGGCCAAACTTCTTTTTCTCTGCAAGAGGGCAGAGAACAAACCAAAGAATCAGAAACAGAAAGATTCCTTCAAAGAAGGCTTCATAAAGCTGGGAAGGGTGGCGAGGAAGGTTTACAAAAGAGCCTTCTGTATACGTAATTCCTGCTTTTTCACAAGCCACTCTGACCCAGTCAATGGAAGTTGAGAAAGACGGAGCGTTTGGAAAAATCATTCCGTAAGAAGTGCCGGTGCACCTGCCCCAAAGTTCCCCGTTAATAAAGTTTCCAATTCTTCCAAATGTGTAGCCAAGAGGGAGCCCGGCTACAATAGTGTCTGCCAGATCAAAGAACTTGTATTTGTACTTTTTAGCAAAGAGCAGGCACCCCAAAACTCCCCCTATAACTCCACCGTGATAGCTCATTCCCGGCAGTCCTACAAAAACGCCGTTTCTAAATGGCCAGAAGATCATCCACGGGTGAGTCCAGTAGTAGGTAGAGCCGTCGTAAAAAAGAACTGAAAAGATTCTTGCTCCAAGAATCAGCCCAACTATGGTGTAGATAAACAGGGAAGAGCCTGTATCTGCGTCCATGTAACCCAGCGCTCCGGCCTTACACCTTTGCCTGAAAAGAACGTATGCAATTGAAAAAGCCACCAGGTACATGAGGGCGTACCAACGGATAGGAAGAAAAGAAACAACCGTCACTTTTATCCAGGACGGGAAATCTACATAAAGCATGGCTTAAGTTTACAAATAGAAGTAAGGCTTTGCAATATTTCACTCTTTCTGTAAAAAGTGTATATTTTACCTATGACACATGCACATGGAAGAAAAAGAAAAGCAGTTTTTGTTATCTTGGTTCTTCTTTTAATTGCCACCTCTATGGTTTTTGGGGAGGGAATATACGAGAAGAGTAGTCCAAGTCAACTTCCTCTTGTTATGCAGGAAACGGAAACAGAAACGACTAATCTTTCAGTCTCTGAGTCCGGAGCTGCTCGCATCCAGAAGGACATGACCTCCCTCACTCGGCTTTATAAGCACCTGGATGATGAGTACCTGTGGGATATTGATTACGACAAAGTCTATGACGCCATGGCTAAAGCAATGTTTGACGCCTTGGGCGATAAATACACTTACTACGTTACGGCAGAAGAGTCTGAAGACTACGAAGAAGAGAGTCTTGGTGAGTACGGAGGCCTGGGCTTCTATCATACAAAGACATATATTGAGTATCAGGACCCGGATGACATAACCACCCTTTACTGCAACATAAACCAGGTTTTCCCAAATTCTCCCGCTGCTTACGGCGGTCTTAAGGCCGGAGACATGATTACCCACATAAACGGGGAGAGCGTAATAGACAAGGAAGGAACCGAGTGTTCATCTCTGATAAAGGGAGAGGTTGGAACTACAGTCACTCTTACCATCCTCAGAGGAGGTGCTGCTTTTGATCAGACCTTCACAAGGGCTAAAGTAAACGTTCCAGCCATTGTCTCAACCATGATTGAAGACACCGGGATTGGCTACATAAGGTTTTTGCAGTTCTACCAAAACACTGCAGAAGACACCAAGAAAGCCATAGAAGAGCTACTAAAGGAGGGCATGAAGAGCCTGATTATAGACCTCAGGGACTGCCCGGGTGGAATGGTGGACTCAAGTCTCTCAATTGCAGACATGTTCATTGCTTCTTCCAAGCTTTTATCGGTTCACTACAAAGATAGCTCCAAAGACTATGAGATGTGGGCAAGCAGAAACCTTCTTGTGGACCCATCCATGAAGGTGGTCATAATCATTAATGAAAATAGTGCCAGTTCTTCTGAAATCTTGGCAGCAACCATGAAGGATAACGGGCGTGCGACATTGGTCGGGACCACATCTTTTGGAAAGGGAATTATGCAGAGCATAAGCCTTTACGGGGAGGCCGACATGTCCATAACGGTTGCCTCCTTCATCCCGCCTTCGGGGAACGAGATTCACCAGGTGGGAGTTGAGCCGGATATCTACGTTCCGTCTCTCTACGTTACAGAAGATATGGCTCAGGCCTATACTCAGATGATTAAGAGCTCTGCGGCCAAAGATTTTGTTGATAAGCATGAAGAATACACTATTTCAAATGTTAAACTGTTTGCCGAAGAAAACGCAGATAGTGGCCTGACAGAAGAAATACTTCATGCTATTGTTCAGACCGAATATTATAGTAGAATGACATATGATGAGCAGCCTGTCTGCGACACGTGGTTCGATTCCCAGCTGATTGCTGCAATCGAACTTCTTCAGGAGGAAAAATAACAACATGGTTGAAAGTCTCAAAAAGAACGGAAAGATAAGCAGAAAGGGCCCGGTGGTCCTTCTGATTATGGATGGAGTAGGT
This sequence comes from uncultured Spirochaetia bacterium, assembly GCA_905236385.1. Lineage (GTDB taxonomy): Bacteria > Spirochaetota > Spirochaetia > Sphaerochaetales > Sphaerochaetaceae > UBA1265. The sequence goes on along the minus strand of CAJOOY010000022.1, from coordinate 20,299 downwards.
TTTGGCAAGTACGAGGACGGAGACGCCGTCAAACAGGCCATGACAAAGAATCTGGACAAGCTCTTTGCTTCTTGCCCGTGGACTAAGCTTAAGGCCCACGGAACAGCAGTCGGCCTGCCATCAGATGCAGACATGGGAAACAGTGAAGTTGGGCACAATGCCATGGGTTGTGGCCGTGTCTTTGCCCAGGGTGCAAAACTTGTAGCCACCTCAATAGAGACAGGAGCCATGTTTGAAGGGAAAACATGGAAAAAGCTTGTTGAAAACGTTAAAAAGACAGGCGGAACCCTCCACTTCTTGGGTCTCCTTTCAGATGGAAACGTTCACAGCCATATTAAAAACCTCAAGGACATGATAGTTGAGGCCAAAAAAGAAGGCGTTAAAAAGGTCAGAGTCCACGCCCTCTTAGATGGCAGAGACGTAGACCCAACCTCTGCTCTCGACTACTTTGATCCGTTTGAGGACTTCCTCAAGGACCTCTCTGCAGACGGCACATTTGATGCAAAGATTGCCTCCGGTGGTGGAAGAATGGTTATTACCATGGACAGATACAACGCCAACTGGGATATGGTTAAAAAGGGTTGGGAAACCCACGTTCTTGGAGAGGGCAGACAGTTTGCAAGTGCCCATGAGGCAATTGAGACTCTGAGAAAGGAAACTGGAGCCATAGACCAGGATCTTCCTCCTTTTGTTGTTGCAAAGGACGGAAAGCCTGTTGGAACAGTAGAAGACGGAGACTCATTCATCCTCTTTAACTTCAGAGGAGACAGAGCCCTTGAAATCTCCAGAGCTTTTGATTCTGAGACACTCACAGAGTTTGACAGAAAGAGAAGACCAAAGGTTGAATACGCTGGAATGATGGAGTATGACGGAGACTTACATATTCCTAACCAGTTCCTGGTAAATCCTCCTTCAATTGACAGAACCATGGCTGAGTACCTCTGTGCATCGGGGGTTAAGCAGTTCAGCATTTCCGAGACTCAGAAGTTTGGTCATGTAACTTACTTCTTCAACGGAAACAAGAGCGGCAAGTTTGATGAAAAGCTTGAAGAATACGTTGAGATTCCTTCAGATATAGTTCCATTTGAGCAGCGCCCATGGATGAAATGTGCAGAGATTGCAGACAGAGTAATCAAGGAAATAGAGAGCGGCAAGTACAGCTTTATCAAACTCAACTTCCCAAACGGAGACATGGTTGGCCACACAGGCGTTTTCCAGGCAGTTGTCTGCTCCATGGAAGGTATGGACATTCAGATTGGAAGAATCCGTGAAGCAGTAGAGAAGGCCGGTGGCGTTCTCTTAATTACAGCAGATCATGGAAATGCAGATGACATGGTAGAGCACAAGAAGGACGGCTCCATCTCCAGAGATGCCAACGGAGAGCCTAAGGCCAAAACAAGTCATTCTCTGAATCTTGTTCCTTTCATTGTCTACGATCCATGCTATAATGGTGAATACAGTACAAAACTTGCTGAAGGGCTTGGAATCAGCTCTATTGCAGCAACATGTATGTCTATGCTCGGATTCGTACCCCCACAGGACTATGATCCGTCCATAATTAGTCTTAACTGATTTAGGAGATAAATATGAAAAAACCATTAATTCTTGTTCTTGCAGTTCTAGCAGTCCTCTTACTCGCTTCCTGTACGACAGTTTCTTCTTTTGACAGGCTCTATGTTGGCATGTCAAAGGCTGAAGTTCTTTCGCTCTACGGAAATCCAAACTCCAGAGGTTATGACCAGTCACAGCAGACAGACTACTTTGTCTACTATGTACGGTCTTCTGTTTTCTCTTCAGATAATGTTGACTTCAGAGTTGACTTCAGAAATGACAAAGTTGTCTCTTGGGGCCAGATTGGACACTCTCTTGCTCCCGTAACAGAGGTCATTTACGTAAACAAGTAAATCCAAAGAGATTCAGACTAAGGGTTGTAGCAGTTGTTACAGCCCTTATTTTTTACCCTTTGATGGAACTTAACAAAAGACTTCCTGTAGAAGAGTGCAAGAAGTTAATCGAAAGCCTTAAGAGAATCTGATATTTTCTTTATTTCTGTCTCGTTGACCTTTACTGTTTTCCTGTCAAAGGTGATCAGGCCGTTTGTTTCCTGAAGGACATCTGAGATTTGGGTGTATATGCAGGCAGAGAGTCCTTTTTGCTTGGCTGGAAGAATCTGAGACTTGTAGAGCTTTACAATTGCTTCTGTCAGGTCCTCTTTGCTTTTGAGTTTTCTGTAGGTGAAAGGCTTCTTTTCTGCTTTGTTGAGATTTAGGCCGTAGCCTCCGAATTCGGAGAGGATTACGCACCGGCCATACTTGTCCTTTCTGTAACGGTATTTTTTGAAATAGACATGAACACTCTTAAAGGGTCCGTCTCCTTGGTCGTGCCAACCGCTGGTGTAGTCCATGGGTCGAGAGGAATCTTCTTGTATAAGTTGCTTAGCTACCTTTGAACTGTCAAACTGACCCCAGCCTTCGTTGAAAACACTCCAAAGAACTATGGAGGGACAGTTTTTTAAGTGCCTGATAGTTTGAACGGCTTCACTGATAAAGCGCTCTTGGTACTCTTTGTCTTCTGAACCAAGGCGGCTCTGGCTCTTTGCTTTAGTATCAGAAAGGAAGGATCCAATAAAGAGGGGAGCGCTGTGAGGGAAGGCTTTGTATTTGCCGCCGCCACTAACCATATCTTGCCAGACAAGCATACCCAGAGTATCACAGAGGTAGTACCAGATAAGAGGCTCAACTTTTATGTGTTTTCTTAGCGTGTTAAACCCAAGGCGCTTGGCAAAGAGTATGTCTTCTTTCATCTGAGCGGTGGAAAGAGGAGTGTAGAGGCCTTCTTTCCAGTAGCCCTGATCCAGTAGGCCGTGGCAGAAGTATTTTTTGTTATTCAGATAGAGATCCCCGTCTTTAACGCAGAAGGTCCTTAGGGCTGTGTAAGAAGAAACAGAGTCTGTTTCAGTTTTAACGCTGAAGAGGTAGAGATACGGGTCTTCCGGGGACCAGAGGTGAGGGTTTTGAATCTCTATGAAAAGACTTTCATTGCTCTCGGTTTTTATTTCTTTGTTTTCTATTTCTATAATTAGCTTACAGGTCACTTCAGTTTTTACACACAGTTCAAAGCCGTTAAGAGAAGGCGTTGTTTCAAGACTCTGGATGTAGTTTTTTGGAACCTTCTCCATCCAAACACTCTGCCAGATTCCGCTTTGACCTGGATACCAGATTCCGCCGGAAGAGAGAACCTGCTTGCCTCTGATTATGTTTTGAGTATCTGTTGGGTCTTGAACAGAAACTTCTAGCAGAAAGCTTGATTTTTCAACTTCTACAGAGAATGGAAGGTAGCCGCCTACATGCTCTTTAACAAGAACTCCGTCTATGTACACCAGGGCTCTGTAGTCCACAGCTCCAAAGTGCAACAGTAGTTTTTCTTTTGAGAAGTCTACTGGCTCTGGGAAGGCCACTTCTCTTCTATATCTCATAAAACAGTGAGGTTTAAGAGTAAAGCCAGGAGTCTTTAGTCCGTCTTTTTCAAGCTCTGCTGCCTCTGTTTCTGGAGAGAATGGGACGGTTATGGTGTAATCAGAGACCTGTCCGTTTTCATCCGAAAGAAAGAGACTCCATCTTCCATCAAGGGAGAAAAAAGAGTCTCTTACCAGTTGTGGACGAGGGTAGGTATCCATGATCAGTTTTTGTTTTTGAACTTGTAGAAATCTATCAGGCCCTGGTACTTTTCAAGAACAGTGTCCATGATAGGTCCGTCCCACTGGATAGGAACGGTGTTGAAAGCGTTCTCTTCCATGGTCTTCTTCTCTTCTGGAGAAAGATTAAGAAAGAGTTTTGTCTTTTCATAGATGCTTTCAACCGTGTTCTTACAGATCAGGCCGTTGTACATGTCTTTAAAAGGCTCTGAAGCCCCGCAGTTTTCTACAACTAAGCATGTTGTGTGCATGGCACAGGACTCTCTTGTTACAAGAGACGCTGTGTCATAGACAGACGGGAACATGAAGAGAGTGGAAATGTAGTACAGGCAGTCTAGAAACTGTATGTCTGACAGGTGGCCGGTCATAATCATGTTTTCTTTAATTCCAACCTTTTCTGCTAAGGCTTTGCAGTTGTGCTCATCCGGGCCCTGACCGGCAAGGACTAGCTGGAAGTTAAAGCCGTCCTTTTTAAGAAGAGAGCAGGCCTGAATAACCTTATCTATTCCCTTTTTGTAGTTAATCTGGCCAACAAACAGAAGAATTGGGATGTCCCGGTTTATCTTATACTTGCCACAAAGTTCGTCTATTCTCTCTTCGTGGAGTATGTGTTTGTCTGTGCCGTTAGGCATGACAGAGATGTCTCCCTTAAAGCCATATGACTTAAGGGTGTTTGCTGAATCTTCACTGACGGCCCACACTTCATCACACTGCTGATAGAACTCTGCAACCATGTTTGCACCAATTCGGGCAACCATACGGCTGCCTGTGGTTTTTAATATGTCGTCATAGTACTTTGAGTGGAAGGTTGCTACCACAGGAATGTTCTTCTTTCTTGCGTACTTAAGGCCTATGTGGCCAGCAAAGACTGGGGAGTGCACATGGCAAATGTCCAGATTGATATAGTGTAAGCGCGTTGCAAAATGGGGGTCCAGGTTGTTCAGTCCAAATCTCCACGGCATGGATTTAGACATGCGGACCGAGGAGTAGTCCACTATCTCATATGGAAGACTGCCTCTGTAGCCCATATCTGCCATGGGAGCAAAGGCGTAGACCTCATGACCGCGGTGAGCTAGGGTCTCTGCATAGGCTTTGACTACACGGCCAACGCCATCAATTATAGGTAAAAAAGAATCGCTGAATTCGCCTATTCTCATAATAAATCTCCAAAATCATCTGAAATGACGGGCGTTTACCCTCTCAACAATTATAACCCAGATGAGGGCTGCAAGAAGGAGGCCGGAAGTAACGGAAACAGAAACTAAAGTGACATCAGAAAGCTCCAAAATCTCTTCTGACAAAATAGCCAGAAGGCTTAAGTTTCTTAACGGAGATGCGTCCTGCCCTGGGTCTGCTATCTGAGCAAAACATCCGTAAACTATTCCAACAGCAAGAGCAGTAATAGGAAGGAAGGCCACAAGACTTCTAAGCGTGTGGAAGAGGCTTCCTGAGTACGGGATGATCAGTAAGATAAAGAAGCAGAGCACAGTAGAGAGGCTTTTGTAGTATCTTACGCCCTTACTTGTGTACTTTTTGTAGAAGATAACGGTTCCCAGAAGGTTTGCAAGCTGAAAAAGAATCAGAAAGATAATTATCTTTGTTCTGTATGCACCAATTAACGGGAGCGTGAAAACACAGTCAGTTCTGCTGCTGGCTATTACTAAATCTGAGAGGATGGATGCAAAGGCAAAACGCTTTACAAACAGCCTATCTGTGTTCATAAACGCATCTGAAGAGGAGTAGACTAGAGAGAAAGCAAAAATAAGAATGGTGTGTAGTCCCAACGCCCCAAAGGCCAGAACCTCTCCGCCTCTCATGCTCAAAAGACACAGGATAAGCACAGTAAGAGAGGCAATAGATTCAAGGGCTATCAGAATAGTTTTGTTAGTATTCTTGTTTTTCATACCAAGTCATTTGCGCAGATCCTGCACATGACCCCCTTTTTATGTGCTGTATAGGCAGAAGCAAAACCGCTTATTTCTACATCTGTCATCATACAAAGAGAGGAAAGAATCGGCAAGATGGAAGAGAGGCTGATAAGAGCCTGCGTATCTTCATAGCCAAGGATTCTAAGAGATACTGTTACAGTAAACAAAACTTCAAACCCGGCGTTAAACGGGCAGAGAAGAGAGACTAAGACACTTATTAAAACTATCAGAATCTTCATAGAAAGAGATGAAGAAGAAAGAACAGATACAACTATAAAAGAAGTGAAAGCTGCGCTCCCACCGCGGCAGAGAAACAGTGAAAGAGGAACTGTCTGAGAGACTGTTTTCTTCTGAATTCCCATATTAGACCTTGCGTTTGTGTACAGCGGAGAGAGGCTGACGGAGAAGCTGGAGGAGAAGAAGGCGCAGAGCATGGATGGAAGAAAACGCATGAATACAAGGTATGGGTTTACTTTAAAGCCTGTAAAAACAGCAAAGGTCAACGGAATGAGAACAAGTGTAAGAAAAAGAGCAAAACAGATTAAAGAAAGAACACTTTCAAAATTTACAGTGAAAGAGGTAGCAAAGAAAAAGATGAAGATAAAGAAGAACCTTGAAAGACCCTTCATAAGCCTGTAGCAGACTTCTGAAAGTGAGTTTAGTGCGTTGTAGGCCGGAATATAGATTTTAGACGTTGGTCTGAAGCTAAAGCCAACAATTATGGCTAAAAGGATAGCCCAAACAAGGGCCGGTATCTTAAGAGAGAATGAAGAAGCAGAGCGGACCAGGCTTACAGAAAACGGGTAGCTGATTAAAGAAGTGGCTACTGCGCCTGAAAGGGAGCAAAGAAGGCCTGCTACAAAAGAGAAGAGAATAAAGAGCAAAAAACTTTTTGGGCTCCTGGTCCTTCCTTTCTTGATAGAGCTTGCAACTCCCGCCGCCAGAGGGATACTGACAAGCGGGACAGAAGCTATACTCAGGAGGCTGACTATAACTGAGCAGGCTTTTGAAACATCCCCGAAAACAGACCTTGAGAGTATGCCAAGAAGGCCTGCTACCAGGTATGTCAGCCACGTTTTCATTTAAGGTTGTCCACCTTGTAGAGGGCATTGCGCGCCTTGCTTAGCCAGTGGCCAAGGTAGGCTTTGTAATCCTCGTTATCAACACGGCCTTCGGCCAATGCCCTTCCCAGGGTTGCTACAAAGATGCATTCCTGGCAACACTCTCCACGGAACCATCTCACGCCCTGGTACTCGTTGCTTCCGATCAGGAAGAGGAAGGCGGGGCTGTCGAGGAGCTCTTCAATTCTCAGACCCTTAGAGGCCGCAAGGAGGGCGGATCTGAAGACAACTTCCATCTTGTGGCCAAAGAAGCGGTCCAGCATGAGGGCCCTGGCTGCTTCCAGGGTCTCTTCAGGGGTTGCCTCAGAGTCCACAAACGGCAGAAGCAGGAAGGCTCCACCAACTAGGACGGGCAGGTCTTCTTCAATTATTCCGTTACCGTTTGCAAACACGTCAGACTTACAGACCTGTTCCATTTTCTTGAGCTTTTCAAGAATATCTGCAGGTTTTGTGTGGTGCATTCTGATTCCAAGCTTCTCAAAACTACCAGCAAGCTCTTCCATGTATGTGTAACATGTGCCGAGAGTCTGAAGAATCTCGTGGCGGGCGTTTGCAGAAGATCTGCCTGTGAAGAGCATTTTTATATTCTTGGCAAACTTCTGGCTCTTAATTGGCTGGGCTGCCTCAAAGAAAGGCTTGAGGTAGAGAAGCCTTATTTCCAGTTCAATGTCAGAAACTCCATTATCCCCGATTGCCTCATAGAGACTCTGGTATATTCCGTCCACATCTTCAACCTCTCTTATGTCTGTGAAAACCTTTGTTTCATAGCCGTTAAGGCTTACATGCCAGCCTTCATCAAAGATCTTCATGGATGGCTTGAGGTGCAACAGGCCATCTGAGAAGTCTCTCATTATGATAAAGCGCCTGACTCCCATGTTCAGACCCAGTGCCTGTGCAACAGAGACTGTTTCAAGACTTCTGCCACCGTCGTGTCTTACCATCTTAGGAGCTGATGTGGTAATAGTTCCTTCAGCCCTCTCAAACCTGTTGTTGTAAAGAACAAGGGCCATTCTGCCGTTGTAGCCGTTTGTGAAAGCAAACACGGATTCTTCTGTTCCAAAACCGTTTCTTACATCAAAGAGGTTAAAGTCCTGGCAGCCGGAGAAGAGGTACCTTCTTCTCAGTAGCGGGAAGATTCTTCTTCTGTGCTCGTTAATCAGATTCTCATCCGGCTTCTCGTCCCAGTAGGCTCTCTGGTACTCCATACCGTACTTCTCTCTGAAGCCTTCAAGCTGTCCGTGACCAAACATGGGCAGGCCTGGCATGGTGGCAAGCATGGTACAAACGCCAAAGTACTTGTCTCCGTTTCCAAACTGGGCTATAGCTGTATCTTCATCAGGATTATTCATGAAGTTTACGTATCTCTTCAAAATCTCCGGGTCAAAAGCAAGGGTGGCCTTTATGGAGTCTCTGTACTTCTTGTTGTCCTGGTTCTTCATCATGTGCATGAAGGCTGAGTTGTAAACTCTGTGCATACCAAGAGTGCGTACAAAATAACTTTCCATCATCCAGAAGGCTTCAGCAAGAAGAAGTGTATCTGGTAGCTCTTGCTGGATCCTGTCTACTACTTCTCTCCAGAACTCAACCGGGATTCTTCTGTTAAACTCTTCATCAGAGAGTCCATGGTCGGATCTTCCTGCAATATCTCCACCAGTTCCTGGTTTTGGGTACCAGAGTCTCTGGATGTGTCTCTTAGCCAGGGTCATGGCTGCATCAAAGCGGATAATCGGGAAGGCTCTTGCCACTTCCAGAATCTGTTGGATGACAGCTTCTCTTGTCTGAGGATTAAGGAAATCCAGCTGAGCTGTGTCATTCCATGGCATGGTTGTTCCATCATTTCCATGGAATATGTACTTAGTCTCTCCAGTTCTCTTATCTCTCTTCATGAAGGTCACAGCTGCGTCAGTTCTGTCAAAGTAGTGGTCTTCAATCTTTATCTCATAGTTTGGATCAATTGAGAGGTCGGCTCCTGTGTAGGAGTAGGATGGGAACGGTGGGTAATCCTGCTGGATAAAGTACTCCTGGTGGCCGTAGAGCCAGTCACTGTCCAGGCCTGTGTGGTTTGGAACCATATCACTAGCAAGTCTTATTCCTCTCTGCCAGCACCTGGCTCTGAGGTTGTTAAGTGAGTCCCAACCGCCAATACGGGAAGAGATAACATAGCCTTTAAGTGAGTAGGCTGAGGAAACTGCGTCCGGGTTTCCGCAGAGGTTCTTAATCTTCTTAGAAGCTGGGCTTCTTTCCCAAAGCCCAATCAGCCAGAGGGCTGTAAAACCACTTTCTTTCAAGAAGTCCAGTTCCTCATCTGGAATCTGGTCCAGTCTTGAAATCTCTCTCTTGTATTTTTTACTCAGCTGGTCAAGCCAGACGAGGGTGCTCTTAGCCATCATGACCACATTTGGCATCCAGTTGCGGTCTTCAGTAAAGTCTTCGTACTCGCTCTCTCCGCTGTAGTTAGGAACGTTGAAGTCCCCCGGGCCTCCAAAGCCGTGCTGCTTATCTTCTTCAGTCAGGTAGTCCAGAGACCTAAGAAGAGCGTTAATCAGTTCTTCAGGAAGGAAGGCCTTCCAGTTTTTCAAAATAAATGTAATTTGGTCTCTGAGAGAGGTTGGGTAGAGACGGGCAGGGAGGGTGAGAAAGGAAAAGAGGTCTTCTTCACTGGTTTCGGACCTGTCAGAGCCACCAAGGTAGCTACCCATCATGGTTTTCAGGGCTGCGGTGGCCTCCGGCACATTCAGACCTTTTTGGTCCAACATGTCCTGCATGGCAGAAACAAGGGCCGGGTTAGAAACAAGAACCTGGTGAACAAAGAAGGCTCTAGCCGTCTCCTCTGTCGGGTTTTTCATAATCTCTGCCCCAGTTCCGGTCTCTGAAAGGGAAGGGTCCTTATCTTCTTCAGTTAGGGCACTTCCGTTTCCAAGGTGGGATGGGAACATCTTGTCATAGTACTGGAGAGCTTTAGCGCAGTCCTCGTTCTTCTCTGCCAGAACACCTATTCTGCTGAAGGGGTCTGTTTCAGAGTTTTTCAACTGAATGGAGATGACTCTCTGGTACAAGAGGTGGAGGACAGCCGAGATATTCAGCTTTGCAGCCGAGACATGATCCTCGTGGTTCTTGTTGTAAATCAGAGCCAGTTCCTGGGCCTGTCTGTATAGTTTGTTTAAGCTTTCTTCTGTTTCAAATACCGGGGTGAAAAAAGACATTTCCTGTCTTGAATTCTCAGATATTCTGAAATCTCGGTTACGCATGTGCTTTACCTCTCTCGTTTTTATTTAGGCAAGAAACTCTTTTAGATAGGTCTCTGCCTCTGAAAAGCTCTTCTTAAGCTCCTTTTTCTCCTCTTCTGAGAAGCCGGAGAGAACGTAAGAAGAAACTTCCTGCCTTGAAGGTCTCCCAAGACCAAGTCTTATGCGCCAGAAGTTGTCCGACGAGAGGGCCTGTTTTATGGACCTCAGTCCATTGTGGCCACCTAAGGAGCCACCCTTCTGAAACTTGACCTTTGAACTTTCAAGCTCAATATCGTCATGTACTACCAGGATGTCCTCAACACTCACACGAAAAAAAGAGGCCGCTTCCTGTACGCTGCGACCGCTTAGGTTCATGTATGTCTGAGGTTTTATAACAATTATTCCACCCGGAGTTCTCAAAAACTCTGCGTGAAACTTATCTTGCCAACCTGAAACAGGAAAGAAGGCTTTCTCTTCAAGATAGTCGCAGAATAGCCATGCAACATTATGCCGGGTGTTTCTGTACTGCAGTCCCGGGTTTCCCAAAAAGACAGTAATCTTTGCCATAGGCAAATCATAACATGCATCTTGAAAAAATGCACTTGGAAGTTGAGAATTAAACATAAGCAGGGGGTTTTATGGCACAAGCAAGAGAATTTGAGAAAACTGCACTGGTCATAGGAATCCTCTCATCCCTTGAAGAAGAGAGAAGCAGGCTACTAAAGCTTCTTGAAGAAGAGTTTGGTCCTATAAGAGCCATAACCCCAACTTTGGACTTTCCTTTCACTGATTATTATGATACAGAGATGGGTGGCCACCCGGTCAGGTATCTTCTTTTGTTTGAAAGACTTATAGACCCATCTACGTTAGCTGAAATAAAGATGAGAACCAATGAAATGGAGAAGCTTTTTTCAGGCAAAGGGACGGGGAGACCTATAAACATAGACCCCGGCGTTTTGAGCCTGGCAAACTTCATTCTCGCCACCTGTAAGGACCGCTCACACCGCATCCCTCTCTCATTGGGTGTCTACGGGGAAGTGACTTTAATCTATCAGAACAAAGATTTTCAGTCCCTGCCGTGGACGTATGCTGATTACGCGTCAGAGAGTGTGAAGCTACACTTGAGGGTGTTCAGAGATACGTACAGAAATATACTGAGGACTAGATAAGAAAGGCAAAAGTAACTAAAATCTCAGCCATGAGTTATCCTTTCAACCAAATAGAAGAAAAATGGCAGAAGTACTGGGAGGAGAATAAGACCTTCTCAGTTAAAGAGGACCCTTCTTTCCCCAAAGAAAAGAGGGCTTATGTTCTGGACATGTTCCCCTATCCAAGTGGAGCAGGTCTACATGTTGGACACCCTGAGGGCTACACGGCTACAGATATATACAGCCGCTACCTGAGGATGAACGGCTACAACGTTCTCCATCCAATGGGGTTCGATGCCTTCGGTCTTCCTGCCGAAAACTACGCCATCCAAACTGGAACACACCCTGCAATCACCACTGAAAAGAATATTAACACTTTCAGGCGCCAGATTAAGAGGCTGGGCTTCTGTTACGACTGGGACAGGGAAGTGAGTACCTGTGACCCTGAGTACTACAAGTGGACCCAGTGGATTTTTGAAAAACTCTATGAGAAAGGGCTGGCCTATGAGAGCCAGGCTCCTATTAACTGGTGTCCGAACTGTAAAACCGGCCTTGCTAATGAAGAGGTAAAGGAAGGGCATTGCGACAGATGTGGCGCCCAGGTAGAAAAGCGCAACATCCGGCAGTGGGTACTTAAGATTACTGCCTACGCACAGAGACTTCTGGATGATCTGGACCTGGTTGACTGGCCGGAGAGCGTCAAACTCATGCAGAGAAACTGGATTGGCAGGAGCGAAGGGGCTTCCGTGCTCTTTAAGGTTAAGGGGCTGGAGAAGAGCCTTGAGGTCTTCACAACCCGCTGCGACACCCTCTTCGGAGCCACCTACATGGTTGTCTCCCCAGAGCATCCTATGATTGATGAGCTTGTAACTGCAGACAGAAAGGAAGAAGTCTCCAAGTACATAGCTCAGGCTGCAAAGAAGAGTGATCTGGACAGAACGGATCTTGCCAAAGAGAAGACGGGAGTTTTCTCCGGCAGCTATGCAATCAACCCGGTTAACGGCAAGGAAATTCCAATCTGGGTTGCCGATTATGTTCTTATCTCCTACGGCACAGGCGCTATCATGGCAGTTCCTGCCCATGACACACGTGACTGGGAGTTTGCCAAGAAGTTCAATCTGCCGATTATTGAGGTCCTCAAGAGCGAGGTAGACGTTCAGACCCAGGCTTGGACTGAGGACGGAATCCACGTGAACAGCGGCTTCCTTGATGGCCTAAATAAGGCTGACGCTATTAAAAAGATGCTCGAGTTCCTTGAAGAGAAGAAACTTGGGCACAAGACTGTCAACTTCAAGCTCAGAGACTGGATTTTCAGCCGCCAGAGATACTGGGGCGAGCCAATTCCTCTCATCCATTGTCCTTCTTGTGGCACAGTTTTAGTTCCTGAGAAGGATCTACCGCTGACTCTGCCAGAGGTTAAGAGCTATCAGCCTAGTGGAACAGGGGAGAGCCCGCTTGCAAATATAGAGAGTTGGGTAAACTGCACCTGTCCAAAGTGTGGTGGAAAGGCTAAGAGAGAGACAAACACCATGCCTCAGTGGGGTGGTTCCTGCTGGTACTATCTCAGATACATAGATCCACACAACAGTGAGCGTTTTGTTGATGAAGAGAAAGAGAAGTACTGGATGCCGGTAGACCTCTACGTTGGTGGCACAGAGCATGCGGTTCTGCACCTGCTGTACGCTAGATTCTGGCACAAGGTTCTCTACGATCTTGGTCAGGTCTCAACTCCAGAGCCATTCCAGCGCCTGGTCAATCAGGGCATGATTACAGCCTACGCCTATCAGAAGAAGAACAAGAGCCTTGTTCCCACTGACCAGGTTGAGGAGAGAGACGGAGCCTTCTTTGACAAGCAAAGCGGCGAGAGCCTGGAGCGAGTAATAGCCAAAATGTCCAAGAGCCTGAAAAACGTAATTAACCCGGATGAGGTAATTGCTGAGTACGGCGCGGACACCATGAGACTCTACGAGATGTTCATGGGTCCGCTGCAGGTCTCAAAGCCGTGGAGTACCACAGGAATTGCCGGAGTCTGGCGCTTTGTTGACAGAATCTGGAGAATGGCCGAAGAGAAGCCTCTGACTGATGAAGAGCCGACAAAGGAGCTTCTGAAGAGCCTGAATAAGACTATTAAGAAGGTTAGTGAAGACACATCCACACTTAACTTCAACACTGCCATCAGCCAGATGATGATCTACGTGAACGACCTGAGCAAGCTTGAGGCTCTGCCTCTCAAGGCCTGGAAGCCGTTCATCCTTCTTCTTTGTCCATACGTTCCGCACCTTGCAGAAGAGTTGTGGGCCAGAACAGGCGGCAAGGCCTCTGTCTGTAACGAAAAGTGGCCTGAGTTTGACGAAGCCCTTACCGTTGATGACATGATTCAGGTTGTTGTCCAGGTAAACGGCAAGGTCAGGGCAAAGCTGGACGTGTCCAAAGACGCTTCAAAGGACGAGATAGTTTCTCTTGCAAAGCAGAGCGAGAATGTTAAGAAGTATATAGACGGACAGACCATAGTCAAGGAGATAGTTGTTCCCGGCAAGCTGGTCAGTTTTGTTGTGAAATAAGAGATAAATAATTCTGATATAGAGGGCTGAGGCGAAAGCTTCAGCCTTCTTTATTTCAATTTGTTATAAATTCTTATTTTATTTCGTTTTTGATCTGAAAGGAAAATATCTTTAGCCCCGGGTTTCCCCCGGAATACCGGCTTTCAAGTCGGCAAAGGTCCATTTTTAAGCTCTACGCCTTAATCTGCAGCCCTTTTAACGCACGTAGTAATCAATATACTTGTGCATGGCTTCTCGGACTTCATCCACATCTGTGTTTGTGTCTTTGAAAAGGACTGTTGGACTGACATGTAGAGCATCGCACAGTTTCAGCAATGTCTTCAGAGTCGGAGTGCGCTTCCCATTCTCAATATATGCAATCATGTTCTGGGAAACGCCTGCAGAAACGGACAACTCCAATTGGGAAATCTTTGCCTTTTCTCTGAGACGTTTAAGCCGGCTGTAGACCTGTAACTCCTGCTCATGTATAGTCATGTGATTATTTTCATTCAATAGTGTGATAATTACAAAGCCAAAGAGTGGCTCTAAAATATAGAATCTAGTGATTAAGAATGGCCTCTTTCGTCTCATTTTTAGACATAGACTGTAGAATAACTACATATAGGCACAGTATTTTCATGCTTTTTTCAAAAAACTACCTTGCTGACAAACACACACTATGTTATATCTATATAATAGAATATAGTGCTTCAAAGAAGGAAAAGGAGGCCTTTTTCTCCATTTGTAAGCAAAAATTGGGAGTTAGTGTATGAAAAAAATGCTTTTCTGTATTGGGCTTGTCCTGATGTCAGTAACATTGTTTGTTTCTTGTGGCTCAACGTCAAACATCTCTACCACAAGAGTTGATTCCAATACTGTAGTTGATCTTACAGGATTCTGGAATGAGACAGATGTCACCACTGTGAGTAACTCATGTATCCAGGCGGTCATGGTTTCTCCGAGAATTTCTGCATTCTATGAAAAGAACGGAAGATTGCCGGTATTTACCCTTGGAAAGATTGCAAATGAGAGTGATGAGCATATAGATACATCTATTGTCGCAAACAAGCTCAGAAATGCCATTATCAACAGTGGAAGGGCAGACTTTGTTGCAAATATCGCTGAGAAGGGTGCCATAAGAGATGAGCGTGAAGACCAGTCAATCTGGGGAAATGTGGATCAGGCCAAGAGTCTTGCAAACGAAGACGCTGCAGACTTCATGGTGCAGGGTTCAATCAGAACAATTATCCAGAAGAACGGTGGAAAATCTGTACGTCAGTACTATGTTGACATAGAACTTGTCGATATTGAAACAGGAAGAATCATCTTCTCCCATGAGGACAGCTCAATAAAGAAATTAGTAAGTCAGTCCACAATAAAGTGGTAATAAAGGAGGGTAACCGATTATGAAAAACAAGTTTATTCTATTGTTGTCAGTGGTTCTTCTGGCTCTATTTGTTTCATGTGCTACAGCTACATCAGACGGAGCTCAGATCGGTGAACATAATGTTAAGCACAGTATTGTACAGAACGATGATCCGAAGGCTGCAGCAGCTCAGGTAGTGAACAGCAGAGAAAAATATGCTGATGACCTTGTGTTCGCTCTTGATGCAGGCTTCACGACTTTCTATGCAGAGGATTATGAGGCAGCTTCCTCATATCTTGCACAGGCAGAAGCCCTGATTCAGGATAGGTACACAAAGAGTATTAGCCAGGATATTTCATCATATGTAGTAAATGACCTGGAAAAGGATTATCCGGGTGAACTGTATGAAGATGTTGCAGTAAACATCTTCTCTGCTCTCGCTTACTACAATAATGGTAATCTTGATGATGCAATGGTTGAAATCAGGCGTGTTAACAACAAGCTTGTAGATTTTGAACTGAATATCAAGAAACAGGAAAAAGGTCTTGTAGATGTCCTTCTTGCTTTTACTCCAAACCCATTCCAAGACCTGCCAAGTGGTCTTGGAACAACGAGCTATCACTATTCACCGTTGGCCACGTATCTGAGCATGGTTTTCTACAACATGAAGGGAGATTCCAGTAACGCAAAAGTTGACTATTCAAGTCTTAAGGACCATCAGTATTATGTCAGCGAAGAGGATTACAATATTCCCGCAGGAAGTGGAAGACTTAATATTGTCAGTTTTGAGGGTTTGATTGCTGCTAAGGAAGAAGAGGCTAGGAATTCCTCTTTCGTAGGCCTTAAAGGAATTAATTTTTCTTTACTTAAAAAGCCTGTTTCCCACAAGGTTGTCTGGCCTCGCATAAAAGAGACTGCGGACAATACGGCAGTTCAGAGCGTAACAGTTTATGTTGATGGCAAGCAGGCAACAACACTGTCAATGATTGAAAGCTTTACTCAGGATGCGAAAGATACACTCGATATGACCGTTCGTACAACATATCTGAAAAGCTATTACAGAGGTCTGACAAAGATGACTGCTGCATATGCAGCTTCTGAAGCAGCTCTTAAAGCAGCCAATGAAAAAATAGGGTCTATTTCAGCATCTGGCATTGCTGGAACAATTGCAAAGAAAGCTGCAGAGGTTGCTTTTAATAAAGTCGAAGATTCTGTATATGCAAGCTTAAACGCCATAAACGACACAGAAGTTGCAGATACCAGAATGGGTAACTATCTTCCAAGTCAGGCAAGCGTGGGTGGAGTAACTCTTTCTCCGGGAAGCCATGAAGTTCGCATTGTTTACAGCCTTAAAAACGGAAAAACAATTGAAGATGTCCAGACTGTGGAAATAGTTGCAGGAAAGAACACCATATTGGTTTCAACATGCGCAAAATAATTTTATTTTTTGTTTTCTTGATTGTTACAGTTTCAGTTTTTGCAGCAACTCCGGCATGGGTGGTCAACCCCTATGCCGGATATGATTCTGCAAAGCTGATCTGTGCAACAGGATATGGAAAAACCATTCAAGATGCCGACCTTGATGCCAAGGCCGGCATTGCCGGGTTTTTCGGGACATCAATAGTCGCTGCCACCAGCACATCTACAATGGATGCAGGGAATGGAAACAACTATGATGTCTTCACTTCAAGTGCTGCTTCCGCCATCAATGTTGAAGATATTGTAGGTATAGATATAGATGTCCGATATGAAATGAGTAACGGTTCTTATGTCTCTCATGCCATCCTGAAAAAGGCAAGCTCCATGCTTTATTACGGATCTCAAGCGAATCTGTATAAAACACGTGTTGAGAACCTTCAGGAAATGATAATTGAAAGCATAGGAACCTTTTCCTGTATGGGGCTTGTGGATGAGATTGAACAGGATTATTCAAAGTATCTGAAATGCGTTCTCCTGTATAATGCTCTTTCATTAACCCCTTTGGAGTTCGACCTGGAAGTAGACACAACCATGCTCAGAGCCTTGGCAAATTCCGGGCTTGCGGTCGTGGTTGAGGTGAAGGGCGATGTCTCGGGGCGTTTTGAAACCGCTATCAAGAAAGTTCTCACTGACTGTGGCTATGAGGTTTCCAGAAAAAACGGACGTAATACTATTTTGGCAGAAGTAAGCTTTGAGAACGCAGAAGTCAAAGGCAGTCCCTATAAGTTTGTGTACTACACAATCAATATCAGTGTTTCTGATGATGTTACGGACAAAGAACTTCTGGAATTCTCAAAAACAGGAAGGGAGGCTCATACTTCGTACACCTCTGCAAAGACAAGGGCTGTATCAGCTGTTGAAAAGCTGATTCAAAATAATTTTTCAAAAGATTTTAAGTCAAAATTCAAAGGAGAATGATTGATATGAAGAAAGTTAGTATTTTTCTTTTGGCAATAATGCTTTTTGCCATTCTTGCAAGCTGTAGCTCAACTGCTACTCCTATTCAGGTTGTTGAGGGTGCTACAAATAAGACTATTGAAGATGTTGGTAAGGACGGAAGACCTGCATGGGTAACCCGTGACATTTCTACAAAGGAAGTTCACTATGCTGCTGGATATGCCAAGCAGTCAAACCTTCAGAACTCAATCAAAAGAGCTCAGGTTGAAGCAAGAAACCTTCTTGCTGAATGGGTAAGTACATCTATTGATGAAATAGTCATTGCTTACACCAACGATGCTGGAACAGATGGCAACAGACAGGCTTTGGACTCTTTTGAGGCTATCAGCAAGCAGAGAGCTCAGGCAACCATCTCTGGCTCCAAGCAGGAAGCCATGTGGGAAGACGGTGAAGGCGGAGTTTGGGTCCTTCTGAGCATCCCAACTGCATCTATTGCTGATTCAGCTTATGTTGCATTCAATGATCCTGCTGTACAGTCAACATTTGAGACAAATGCGGCTGCTCAAAAGGCTAACGAAATGATGGTTTCAGCTATTGAGAAGTACTTCGGTAAATAATAACCACTTCTGAAAGTAAGGCAATCACAAAGGATCTTTTCCCTTTGTGATTGCCTTTTTTCTATTATGAAA
Organism: uncultured Spirochaetia bacterium; assembly: GCA_905236385.1. Classification (GTDB taxonomy): domain Bacteria; phylum Spirochaetota; class Spirochaetia; order Sphaerochaetales; family Sphaerochaetaceae; genus UBA1265. Next base: position 2,210 of record CAJOOY010000022.1, on the reverse strand, counting down.
CTAAAGAAAATCCTTTCTGTTCTTCTTTTCCTTTTTCTCTCTACAGTCTTTCTCTTTGGTGAAGAGATAGCTACAGACTGCGTTTACAGAACTCTTTCTTTGGAAGAGAAAGAAGTGTACAAGAAGATAGGAAGTGCTGTCTCCAATAACGAAGAGTTTGTTTACGACGTTCTTCCTTCTTCAAAAGCCAACCTAAAAGTGCTCTCCGCCTACATGGATGACCACCCTGGAACCTTCTGGCTTGAAGAAAAGCTTGCCTACACTAGGGACAAGGAAGGCCACACCTGCATAAAACTTTTCTACACCCACACTGACAGCCTTGAACTTGATAAGGCTCGCTTTCGCCTTCAGACTCAGCTCTTTCACCGTTTTCTGGAGCAGGACGACAACCCCTGGATTAAGCTCTATCACATCTATGATTTTCTGGCTAAAAACATAAAATACGACAACGACTACATGGACCAAAGCCTTTGGAGCGTCTTCTTTGACGGAATAGGGGTCTGCGCTGGCTTTGCCAGAACCTTTCAGTATCTGGCCCTGCAGGAAGGAATTCCTTGTCTGATAGTGAAGGGCAGAGAGAAAGATGAAAACGGAAACATAAGCCCAGTTCTCCATGCCTGGGTCATGGCTTTGATAAACAACACATGGTACCAGTTTGATCCAACTTGGGGCCTAGTGGACTCAATAGGAAACGTTGATTTCAACTACTTCTGCCGCTCCGATGAGTCCATGATGCGTACTCATGTAATTGAATCCGACTATCCTCTTCCAGACTGTCCTTCTGACAGATTCAGCTACGTGAGAATGAGACACAGATACATGGACTACTTCTCCATTCTAGAGTTCTCAAACATAGTCCAAGACGCCTTTGAAAGAGAGGAGTATGCATTCACTGTAGAGTTTGCAGACCAAACAGCTTTCCAAGACGCCTTAGACTACCTAATAACCAACGGTGGGATATTTGATATCTTCAGAAATCTTGGCTACTCGGTTAACCAGCTTCTCTACGTCAAGAATCCACAAAACCTCTCCTTGAAAATCTCAGCCTCCGCCCCCAATTAAGTGATATTGACAACACAATATAGTATTGTAAACTGAAACTATACTTTAAACCTTTAAAGGGAGGAAAGACTATGAAGAAAGTCTTAGTTTTAATGATGACTGTGGTCCTGATGCTTGCATTCGTTGCATGTGACGGCACTCCGACAAATAATTCTTCTTCTGAACGTGATGGAAAACTTAGAACCTTTACAATGTACGCTTATAACCTATCAGATGAATTGATATGGTATACTGTTCAGGAGTACAATGAAGCTTGGCAAACAACAAAGCAAACTCATTACAACTCATCAGATGAAGTGGAATACTATTACACTTACGAGTACAATGAAGCCGGCGAAGAGATAAAGATTACCTATTACAACTCATCAGATGAAGTTAATAGCTATGATACTTACGAGTACAATGAAGCCGGGCAAAAGACAAAGGAAACTTATTACAACTCATCAGATGAAGTGAAATACTATTACACTTACGAGTACAATGAAGCCGGCAAATTGATAAAGCTTACCTATTACAACTCATCAGATAAAGTTAATAGCTATGATACTTACAAGTACAATGAAGCCGGCAAATTGATAAAGCATACGCATACCTATTACTACTCATCATATGAATTTAATAGCTATGATACTTACGAGTACAATGAGGCCGGCGAAGAGATAAAGATTACCTATTACAACTCATCAGATGAAGTTAATAGCTATGATACTTACGAGTACAATGAATCCGGCAAATTGATAAAGGCAACCTATTACAACTCATCAGATGAGGTAGCTCGCTATTATACCTATGAGTACAATGAAGCCGGGCAAAGTACAAAGACTACTTGTTACAACTCATCAAATGAGGTGACATACTACATAGTTTTTGAGTAGATAAAACAGAGTCTACACAGCGTTCTTCGTCTTGCGAGTTACAACCTGCCGGTTCGCTTGGACTGGCAGGTTTTTTATTTCCGTGTTCAAAGATAAGCTTGGCATATCAGAAGATTTCTTAAGAGCCTGTAAAAAGAACGTAGTCGCTAGGTATGATATACGTTTTTTTCTGTAAAAAAATATGAACACTTCACAGGGTTGATCTAAGCTAAAAGTCCCTCTCAGAGTAACGTTTAGCTTAGGTGTCTAAGCTAAAGACACCTCAAAGATGAA
>CAJOOY010000021.1 GCA_905236385.1 uncultured Spirochaetia bacterium | reverse complement strand
TGGCGGGACACACTCACGGACCATCTTCTCAAGGGAGACCATCTTCATCAGATCCTCGTTTCCCTCACAGAGATTCTCGAAAGAGCCCCTATGAGCAAACTTTCCGGCGGTGATCACCGGGTAGCAGAGAATCTGGGCATTGACCTGGGCAAGAATTCCGTATTCAGGCCAGAAACAGCCGAGACAGGCTGCCAGATGACCGCCTGCGGAGAAGCCCATGGTGCAGATTTTATCCGGGTCGGTAAAAAAAGCCTCAGCGTTTTTTCTAACCATCTTAACTGAATTAGCTAATTGGATGAGTTGGGTTGGAAAATGCTCCTGTGGGGCACAGGTGTAGGTGAGAACTGCGCAGTTGTAGCCTTTCTCGTAGAAGCATAGGGCCACAGGCTTTCCTTCTCTTTCACTGACATGGGTGTAGCCACCACCTGGGCAGATGATTATCATGGGGCGTGTTTTGCCGTCATCGTTAATAAAAAGATCAAGTTTTGCGCCGTAAATCTCAACAGTCTCTGTTCTCATGGTTACCCTCACTGTTTAAGAACATACCACATTGGGGAGGTTTGCTAAAGCTCTGCTTTTCATTAAAATGAGATGGCAGGAGAAGTATTGTGGACTTTGCGGCAAAGCTGAAGGAAACACTTGTTTCCATAGTTCCTATTGTTATTACCGTTTTGATACTGAATTTCACGGCAGTTCCACTGGGAAGCCATTTGACTGGTTTTCTCATAGGATCTCTTTTGCTTGTTGCAGGACTGTCTCTGTTTCTCGGCGGTGTGGATATTTCCATGGTTCCGGTTGGAGAGAAACTTGGAAGTGTCATGGCTTCCAGAAAAAGCCTTCCGTTGGTTCTAGGGCTAGGGTTTGTAATTGGGTTTGGTGTGACTTTTGCCGAGCCGGATGTAAGTGTACTTGCTTCTCGTATCTGTGCTGTAAACCCAAATATGAACAGTACAACTCTCACTTTTATGATAGCTGTGGGGCTTGGGCTGTTCATTGACATAGGTCTGTTTAGAGCTCTTAAGGGTTTGAGTTTAAGACTTGTACTCATTATCGGCTACCTTGTTGTATTTGCTCTCATGCTTTTCACGGGTCAGAACACGGCTTCTATGGCTTTTGATTCTTCTGGGGCAACAACGGGACCGTTGGCTGTTCCTTTTGTACTGGCTATGGGACTAGGTGTTTCAAACTCCACAAGAGGAAAAGAGAAGAGTGCGTTTGGGCTTACTGGAATAGCTTCAATTGGGCCAATTATTGCAGTAGGACTTTTGGCCACGGTTATGGGTGGAAATGGCAGTGCTTCCAATCAAACAATTGTCGCTACCTCTGCCGCTGGAACTTTTTCTCAAGTAATTCTGCATGTTCTTAAAAACACACTGGTTGGGTTTTCTCCATTGTTGGCCGTAATTCTTATCTTGCAGTTTACTCTTTTGAAGTTTCCGAGAATCAGGTTCAGAAACATTTGCTTTGGTTTAGTCTACAGCTTTGTCGGGATAGTTTTGTTTCTTACGGGCGTTGAGTACGGTTTTTCTGAAGTGGGAGTTATGATTGGAAAGACTCTCAGTGAGATCTATCCGTTTTATCTGCTCTTGATAGTCTCTTTGGTTTTTGGAGCCATTGTTGTACTCGCAGAGCCTGCTGTTTGGGTTCTTACGGAACAGATTGAGAGTGTCAGTGCGGGAAGAATTAAAAAGAAGCAGGTTATGTTTTTTATGTGCTTGGGTGTTAGCGCAGCGGTGGCATTGGCCATGCTTAGGATTCAGGCTTCTATCAACTACCTGTACTTTGTCTTTGGAGGCGTGGGGCTTGCGTTGATTCTTTCATTCTTCTCGCCCTCGTTGTTTACAGGAATAGCGTTTGACTCGGGCGGAGTTGCCAGCGGACCGCTGAGCACTTCATTTCTGCTCTCGGTTGCCATAGGCGCTTCAGGCTCTCCTGAGATGAGTTTTGGGCTTGTAGGCTTGATTGCTATTTCTCCGCTGATAACGCTGCAGATTCTTGGTATAATATTTGGAGTAAAAGAAAAAAAGACTGCTAGGAGGATGGAGAATGCTGATTCTTGAGGGAAGTCTTCTGCTTGCTTTTCTTGGTCATAATCAGGCAGAGCGTTTTGCTTCTATTTCCCGTCAGTGCGGCGCTGGGGGAGCTACTGCCATACCTGCAAAGGGAACAGCATCCAGTAAGGTTTTGAGGATGCTGGGCTTGGGAGACAAGAGCAGGGATCTGGTTCTTGTCCTTCTTAAAGATTCTTCCGGTGCAGATTTAATTATCAGGGAAGCAAAGGCTGATTTATCTATAAGTGGTGTCTGTGCACTTCTGGATTCAGATGAGGAGAAAAATATGGATTCCAAGTGGAAACTGGTGACAATAATTGCAAACACGGGTTATTCGGATGATATTATGCATGCAGCAAGAGAGGCCGGTGCTGAGGGTGGAACCATAGTTCATGCCCGTGGAACTGCTCCATTAAACGGAGAACACTTTCTTGGTGTGGAGATTGTCCCTGATAAAGAGATGGTTATGATTCTTTGTCCAAACGAGAAAGAAGCACGGATAACTGAGGCTATCAGAAATCTGGACTGCCTGCAGGGCAAGGGGGTTGGAATTCTCTACAGTCAGGCTGTTGAAAAATTTGAAAATCTCGGAAGCGGAGAAAAGTAGTGATAAAGATTAAGGAAGGCAAGGAAAAGAACCTTATGCGCCACCATCCATGGGTCTTTTCCGGAGCCATGGAGGAGCCTCTTCCTCTTGTGGCCGGAACAGAAAGAGTTGAGACATTTGACGGCCGTTTTATTGCCTGGGGTTTTTATGACCCGGAGAGCCATATACAGCTACGCTTAGCCAGCTGGGATGAAAAAACAGTTCCAGACTCTTCATGGTGGGAGAAAACTGTTCGTCAGGCGGTTTTACGCAGAAGAAGCTTCTTTATTCCATCATCAGATACAAATACGTTTAGACTGATTCATGGAGAGGCAGACTTTCTCCCGGGCGTTACTGCGGATGTCTATAATCGCTTAATTCGTATAATTATCAGCGCAAGAATTGCTTTTGAATTTAGAGAGGCGGTAGTTAACACTTTAGCTTCCCTACTAAAGCCAGATATGATTATCCTCAACACGGATCAGGCATTCTGCGGTATAGAGCACATGAAGGAAGTTACCGAGTATTACAAGGTCTCGAAAGACGGAAAATCCACAGCTTTTATTCCTGATAAACCTCTTGAAGAAATACGTATCAGAGAGAGTGGAATCTACTATGGCCTAGTTCCAGGAAGTGGCCAGAAGAGCGGATTCTTCTGTGACCAGAGAGAAAACAGACTTCGGGTCGCCAAGTATGCAAAAGACGCAGTTGTATTTGATGGCTGTAGTTACACTGGATCCTTTAGCCTCCATGCACTCCGTTCCGGTGCAAAGAGAGTAGATGCGTTTGACATCTCTTCAGATGCAGTTCACCGTCTTCTGTCAAATGTCCACCTGAATGAAGAGATGGGAGTTCTTGAGAAAGGCTCTACTGAGAGAGTTAAAGCCCAGAAGGGAGATATTTTTGAAGTTCTGAGAAGTATCCCTTCAAATACATATGATCTTATGATTCTTGACCCACCTAAACTTGCAAAAACTTCAAAAGCTCTTGAAGAAGCAAAGAAAGGCTACAAGGATTTAAACCGTCTGGCCATGACTAAGATTAAAAACGGCGGGGTGTTGGTAACCTGTTCTTGTTCAGGCTCTCTTACAAGAGAAGACTTCAGAACAGTTCTCTCCTGGAGTGCAAAGGATGCAGGGGTTGAGGTTCAGGTACTGGAAACGCTTGGCCAGGCTCAGGACCACCCAATCAGGCTCTATTTCCCCGAAAGCGAGTACCTGAAGGTCTTTATCCTGAGAGTTATCAAATGAGCGAGATAAAAGCAGTTCTCTTTGATCTGGATGGAACCTTGCTGGATACCATTTCAGATATAAATGCAGCTTTGAACAGGACTCTTAAATCTGAGATTTCAGATAAGCAGTGTAAGAGCTTTGTTGGCCGTGGACTGAGAAATGCTTTGAAAAGCGCCCTCCTATTTTTAAATAGAGAGATTCCACAAGAAGAAGAGTTTGAAAAGCTCTATAAAACTTTTGAATCTAACTACGCTTCTTCTCCGGTAGAACATACTAAACCTTATGAGGGTATAGAAGAAATGCTTCTTGCTCTGCATGGCAAGGGATTTAAGCTCGGTGTGTTTTCTGCAAAGGAGCAACCTCTTGCAGAATATGTCATTTCTCACACATTGCCACCTGTTTTTTCTTTTATTGCAGGCCTACATGGTAAGTATGCAGGTAAACCCTCTACAGAGGCTCCAGAAGCTTTTATGAGAGAAAGTGAGTGTAGAACTCAAAACCTGATTTATGTAGGAGACGGGGAGACGGACTGGAAGACAGGGCTAAATATAGGCTGTAAGACTGTTATGGTTACATGGGGGTTCAGAACAAGAGACCAGCTACTTGAAGCCGGGGTCCCTTCTTCTGTTATGGTTTCGGATAGTAAAGAACTCTTGTCAGAGTTGCTATCTGACTGATACTTAAGCTCTCGGCCCTCTCATTTTCATTAATTCCTGCTTCTTTCAAGGCCCACTCAATCTTATCTGAAATAAGCTCTCCTGAGCTCTTTAGGTTGTTTTTAACTGTCTTTCTTCTTTGAGAAAACAGAAGCCTGGTTGTTTTTATAAAAGAACAAGAGAGATCTTCTTCAACCAAGGACTGCTCTCTGCGGACCATACGGACTACGGAGCTACCTACATTTGGAACCGGCCAGAAGCAGCGGTTACTGAGTTTGAGAACTTCTTTGTTCTCGTAATCAATTGAGGTGAGAACAGAAAAACCTGAGTAGTCTTCATCTCCCTTGCTGGCACAGATTCTTTTTACTACTTCTGTTTGAAGAGTGTAGACCATCAGTGGGGGAAGGCATCTGGATTCAATTAAGTCTGCTATGAAGACAGAGCCAACATTGTAAGGAAGGTTTGCACAGATTACATCTGGTAAGCCTTCTTTTTCATAAACAGCGTGCCAGGTCTTTAGTGCGTCTCCTTCAACAAGGGTGAAGGTGGGACAGGAGGGGAAGGCTTTTTCCTTAAGGATTCTGCAAAAGCCCCTGTCTATTTCAAATGCTGTGACAGAGGCTCCGCTTTTAAGCATTTTGGAGGTTAGGGCTCCCAGTCCCGGGCCAACCTCCCAAACTCTCGTTTTAGCCTTACACTGGGCAAAATCCCTGATCTTGTCCAATGCAGAGTCGGAAATAAGAAAGTTCTGACCGAACTTCTTGGTCATGTACAGACCGTTTTCTTTAAGAAGTTCGGTTATGTTGTTTATTGAGGTATAGTCAAAATCCCAGATTCCGGCTGACTCAGCCAACTATTGTTCCTTTGACGGCTCCTGCGCAACCAGCTGCGTTGGATTCGTCTGTATCAATATGCATGGCAAGAGCGTATGAGTTGGAAACACGGATGACTGTATCTCCGAAGACTGTCTTTCTGCCTGTGCCGCAGTCAACAAGAACATCTACAATCTGACCGTTTGAAACGCCGAATTCCTTAGCATCTGCTTCAGTCATGTGAATATGTCTCTTTGCGACAATCACGCCTTCTGAAAGCTCAACTTCTCCGGCAGGTCCGACAAGCTTACATGCTGCAGAACCCTTTGTATCTCCGGATTCTCTTACAGGGGCTGTAAGACCAATAGATCTGGCATCTGTTGCTGAGAGCTCAACCTGATTTGATTTTCTGCATGGGCCGAGGATAGAAACATTTGCAAGTTCTCTCTTAGGTCCTACAACTGTAACTCTCTCGTTAGATGCATACTGGCCAGGCTGTGAGAGCTCTTTCTTAACTGTGAGCTGATAGCCTTTACCGAAAAGAGCCTCAAGAGTTTCCTGAGTTACGTGTACATGTCTTGCGCTTGTTTCAACCATGAATTCTTTTGCCATATGAAAACACTCCTAATTTAATTTGTTTTTCTACAAGGCAGATTATAAGACTTAAAGAGCTTTTCCTCAACTTAATAACTCTGCTAATTGCAAGACAAATCACAAGGCTTAAGCCCTTTATGGCGTCTTTATCAGTATGAAGGTTTTTTGTGTCCTGCTGGGCCTGTTGTGCACTCTTACTATTCTTCCTTTCTCTTTGCCATATCTTTGGACGGCTTTGCCTGCCCTAGCAGCTTTCTCGCTACTGTTTATGTTTTTCAGGCGCAAGAAGGAGAGTACTTTTGTAATTACTCTATCTATTATTCTTCTGGCCTTTGTCTTGCACAGGGTTTTGTTTATAAAACAGAGTGGAAGCTACAACGCTCCTTGCGACAAGGCCACAGTTGTTTTCATTGAGGGCACTCTGGTCACGGACAGTACGTACTCGGACAGTGGAACACTTGTGCTAACTCTCCTATTAACTAAGGTTGGAAACAGTTTTTCTAACACTTTTGAAGGGACCACCGGGGTGTCAGAGGTAGTGGCATTGGCCACTGAAAGGGCCTTCTTAAGCGTAGGGACCAAAGTGCATCTGACGGGCCACTTCTCAGGAGATTTCTTTATAGTTACTTCCATGAAAGTGCTCAAAAAAGGCCTCTTAAGCCACGTAAGGGAGGCGCTGATTTTGCTACTAGAAAAGAGATTAAACCTAAACTCTTTGGGCATGCTTTTGCTCCTGGGACGCTCGGAAGACCTGCCTCAGAAGATAACTGAAAGCGCAGCCGCCTGCGGGTGCATACACGTTTTGGCCCTCAGCGGTATGCACTTGAACATCCTGGCTTCCGGCGTTGAGAGGCTCTTCGGCAAAAACAAGCTCTCAAAAGTCTTAGCCTCCATTCTTGTCTTTGTTTTTATCTTCATCGCCGGCCCGAAGCCATCTTTAATCAGGGCAGCCATCATGTACTTTTTATCCTTTTTGGGCGCCGATGTGGCCGTGTGCGTGGCCTTCTTTTTGCAGCTGGTTTTCACGCCCTACGTCTTTTTGAGCCTGGGAAACGCCTTCGGGTACGTGGCTGTTTTTGCCATCCTCTCGGTCTCCCCATTTATTCATTGGTACCTCAAATCTTGCCTGGGCCAGAACCTCGGCGTCCTGATCGGCACCACCACCGGAGTCCTCATCCTCAGTGCCCCCTTGCAACTCCTCCTTGACAACTGCTGGTACCCCCAAGCCATCTTCGCAGGCCCCTTAGCAGCCTTCCTCGCGGCTCTTGCCATGGCCACTAACCTCCTGATTCTCATCTTTGGCCCTGTATCCTTCCTACTGGAGGCCAATGCCCACATCTCTGCCTGTCTCACCTCCATTTTCTCTTTCTCTTCCTCCCTCGGCTCCGCCTCACTGGAAAGCTATCTTGTTTTTCTTGGTCTTTTAATTCTTCTTCCCTTGGCGTGCAGAATTTATGAGAGATTGTAACAAAAGCTGAAAGCCTATAAAATTCGCTCCATGAACGTGTATGTATACACCCTGGGGTGCCGGGTTAACCAATGTGAATCAGAAGCTGTAGCTCATGCCTTCATAGAAAAGGGCCACACAGTGGTCAAAACCTATGAAGAGGCTGATTTGATCTTTGTAAATACATGCACCGTTACAGCAAAAGCAGAGCAGAAGGCCAGAAGAATGATCCGCCTCTTCTCAAACGTGGCAGTCACCATAGTTAGTGGCTGTTACGCTATAGGAAACGCAGAAACTCTCGAAAAACTCGGTAGCCGTGTGGCTGTGCTCCCTCTCTCCAGAAAGGCAGAACTACTTAGACTTCCTGAGGTGCTGGAAAACTCAACTCTAGAGAGCCTGCTTTCAGATATAAGAGCTTTCTGCTCAGAGAAAAAAGATTATTCGACCTCTGTTTTTGATTTCAGTGCCGCAGATTTTGCCTACCACAGTAGAAGTTTTCTGAAAATCCAGGACGGCTGTGATAACAGCTGTGGCTACTGCCGAGTTCATGTAGCCAGGGGCCCGTCCCGCTCACTGGAAGTGGATGAGGTGGTGAGAAGGGCTTTGGAGATAGAAAAACACGGCTACCATGAGATAGTGCTCACAGGTGTAAATCTGACCATGTATGATCATAACGGCAAGGGTCTTGGAGGACTGCTGGAGAAACTGCTTCCCGCCCTTGGACAGGATATGAGAATCCGCCTCTCTTCCATGGAACCGGACCACGTGGATGACCGCCTGCTGGACCAGATAGCAGATTTCAGAATGCAGAGCCACTTCCATATACCGGTGCAGAGTGCAAGTGACAAAGTCCTAAAGAGGGTTGGACGCACGTATGAGAGTTCCTTCCTTGACTACATAGTTAAGCGCCTGAGAGAGGTCAAGGAAGACCCGTTTTTGGGGTGCGATATTATCACTGGTCTTCCAGCAGAAGGGGATGAGGAGTTTGAGGAAACCAAAGCCTTCTTGGAAAGAAATGACTTTTCTGCTGTCCATGTTTTCCCCTTCAGCCCACGTCCAGACACCGCTCTCTTTAATGCAAAAGATAAGGTTCCCGAGTCTGTTCGTGACCAGAGGGCTGCTGTTTTAAGAAGCCTTTCTGAATCTTCAAAAACCAGGTATGCAACCCGCCAAATTGGTAGGTCATTGGAAGCCATAATTGAAGAGAAGACACGCGGGAGGTGTTTTGCAACTACCGGTAACTACCTGAGGGTAGAAGTGAACGGCCTAAACGACTCTTTCCGCTGTGGAGATTTGATAAACGTAAAGATGACTGGCCCAAATAAGGCTGAACTGGAGAGATAAATGGAACTGAATATAAACATAACTTATTTTGATGAAGTGGACTCAACAAACAAAGTCCTTAAAGAAATGTGTGACAAGGGAGCCCCAGATGGGACTGTAGTTGTCTCCTGGAGCCAGAAAGAAGGGCGTGGAAGACTTGGTAGGTCTTTCTCTTCCCCAAGAGGTGGAATTTATATGTCCATGCTCCTTCCTCATGATGAGAGTCTGACTATTACTGCCAAGGCTGCTGTTGCAGTAAGAAGGGCCATAGAGTACTGCACTGACAAAGAGTGTCAGATAAAGTGGGTGAATGACCTGTACTATAAAGGCAAGAAGGTCTGCGGAATTCTTGCAGAAGCCTACAAGGGCCACGTGGTTCTGGGAATAGGAATAAACTTCTGCACCCCGCAGAAAGACTTCCCGGCAGAGCTTCAGGATACAGTAATCAGTCTCTACCCGGATCCGCAAAAGACAGACAGTGACATAATGGACACAGTAAATGAGGTGGTGAGAAACCTCTCTATTCTAAGCACTGAAGAAGATGATTTCTGGCTTAGTGAGTACCAAAAACACAGTATGCTCATAGGTAAGAAAGTCTCAGTTCTTCAGGCTGGAAAAGTAACCGGGGTGGGCACTGTTACTAAAATTGACAATAACTGTGCTCTTCATATAATTGAGAAAGATGGCCAGGAGATGGTCTTAAGTACAGGTGAAGTCAGCATCAGAGAGGTTTGAAATGATAGATAGGCAGCAGTGGAAAGATCTGGTTCAGGCAAGACTGGAAGTAATGTTTGAAAATTCAGGTAAGGAAGGAACTCTTCCTCCTGTAGTTGTACAGGTTCCGCCAAAACCGGAGATGGGAGATTTGGCTTTCCCGCTGTTTGCATTTGCAAAAGTTTTTGGTAAGTCCCCGGTAGAATTAGCCACTTCCCTTACTGAAGATATAAACAGCCTCAGTGACAGACCCGAAGGTCAGGCTTTTGCAGCCGGTCCATACATGAATGTCCGTGTAGATATGGCCTCTTTGATTGAAAAACTCTGTGAAAAAGTTGAAAAAGAAGGCTCTTCATTTGGAAGCACAAACATCCTGGACGGTAAGAAAGTCATGGTTGAATTCAGCTGCCCGAATACAAACAAACCTCTGCACCTGGGCCATGTGAGAAATGACTGTCTTGGTAACAGCATAAGTGCCATATTAAAGGCCAGTGGCGCCACAGTTATGAAGGTAAACCTTATAAACAACCGCGGTGTTCATATCTGTAAATCCATGCTTGCTTACATAAAGTTTGGAAACGGCGAGAGCCCTGAAAGCACAGGGATTAAGGGAGACCACTATGTAGGATCCTGGTATGTTCGCTTTAACTCCTGGGCTAAAGAGGAGCCCACTGCTGAAGAGCAGGCTCAGCAAATGCTTGTTAAATGGGAGCAGGGAGATAAAGAGACTCTCGAACTGTGGAAGAAAATGAACAAGTGGACAATTGACGGTATTTCAAAAACATATGAAGATACCGGCATTTCATTTGACAAGTACTATTATGAAAGTGACACCTACAAGCTTGGCAAGGACAAGGTTATTGAAGGGCTTGAGAGAGGAGTTTTCCAGAAGCAAGAAGATGGAGCTATTTATATAGATAACTCTGATATAGGACTGGACAAGAAGATTCTTCTCAGAAAGGACGGAACTTCCATCTATATAACTCAGGACATAGGAACCGCCATAAACCGCCATGAAGACTGGCCGTTTGATTCCCTGGTTTATGTTGTGGCCAGTGAGCAGCAGTACCACTTCAAGGTTCTCTTCCATGTTCTTGATAAGCTTGGCTGCTCTTGGGCAAAAGACCTGCACCACCTCAGCTACGGTATGGTCTTCCTGCCGGAAGGCAAGATGAAGAGCAGAGAAGGAACAGTTGTGGACGCTGATGATCTTATGATTCAGCTCACAGCTATGGCTAGAGAAGAGATTTCAGAAAAGGGCAGAGACAAGGATCTTGAAGACCCGGATAAGACGGCTCACGACATTGCCCTAGGAGCTTTGAACTACTACATGCTCCAGTTTGACCCTCAGAAAGACGTAACTTTCAATCCAAAAGAAAGCCTCTCTTTCAACGGAAACACCGGCCCGTACATCCAGTACATGGGTGCCCGCATCTCCTCAATCCTGAGAAACTACACTGCTTCCGAAGATCTCTATAAGGGAACAGAGTTCAATGCCTCTCTTCTTGCAAATGAAGAGGAGCGTGAAATGTTCAAGCTCTGCGGTTCCCTTCCGGAGCTTGTTGCTAAATCAGCCCAGAGCTACGATCCATCAGTGCTTTGTTCTTTCCTCTACGACCTGTGTAAGATCTTCAGCCACTGGTACCATGACAACCAGGTCCTCAATCCTGATGACAAGGCTCTTTCTGTAGCACGCATACAGCTGTGTAAGGTGGTTCTTGCTTCACTTAAGAGTGCTATGGCTCTAATCGGAATTCCATTTCTTGAGAAGATGTAATTCAGATTAGCTGAAGTAGGTTGTCTATAAAAGTCTCTTGGTCTGTAAAGCCGTTTATCATGTTTCTCACATTTGGGCAGAGAATCTCCGCGAGGGCATCTGTGTAATCAATACTGCTCCAAGATCTCTGGACACAGTAATCAAGAGCCACTAGTAGACGGCTAGTGATTATTCTGTCTATATCTTCAGACAGTTTAAGAGCTCTCTCATCTACACTTCTAAGCTGCTCGGCGTATGAGAGAAGGGCACTTACCGGGGCCTCTGTGAATATGTCAGTGAAGCTGTTAATAAGCCCAACAAACAACTCCTCTCTGTCTTTTGCCTTGAAATCTATATTAAACTCTGCCTTATCCAAGGTTTTAAGACACTTATCTATGGCCTGATTAATTAGCTCTTCTTTGTCTTTGAAATGACTGAAAAGTGTTGCTTTTTTTATTCCAGCCATTTCCGAGACCTGAGATAGTGAGACGCTGAGAAATCCGTTTCTCTGACCAAGGAGTAAGTAGGAGTTAAGGATCTTGTCTTTTGTATCCATGGCTCTATGTTAAAAATAAAAACTATAGAGGTCAATAATCTGACCGACCAGTCGGTAGTAAAAAACAAGAAAAAATTCTTCTGAAAAGGTAAATTGTCTTGAAAGAAAAAGAAGATAAATCTATTTTAGACAGGTAAATTTCAAAAAAGGATGTGTTAAATGTACGCACTCGTAGAAATTCTCGGTAAGCAGTACAAGGCTGAAGTTGGAAAAGAAGTACAGGTTGACCTGGTTAAGGCTGAAGTTGGCCAGCAGGTTACTTACGAATCAGTTCTTGCTGTAGTAGATGAGAAGAAAGCTAAGTTTGGTGCCCCTTATGTTAAGGGTGCAAGTGTTGTAGCAACCCTTCAGTCCAACTTCAAGGACGAAAAGGTCCGTGTCTACAAGTTCCACAGAAGAAAGGGATACCGCAAGACCCAGGGTCACAGACAGCAGTATTCAGTTCTCAAGATTGACAGCATTAACGCTTAAGGAGGCAATCAATGGCTCATCATAAAGGTGGCGGTTCATCAAAGAACGGAAGAGACTCTAATGCGCAGCGTTTAGGCGTAAAGCGTTACGGCGGACAGGTTGTTAAGGCCGGTGAGATCATCATGCGCCAGCATGGTACAAAGATTCACCCGGGTGAAAACGTCGGACTCGGTTCTGACTACACCCTCTTTGCCAAGGCAGCAGGCAAGGTTAATTTCTACTCAAGAAACAACCGCAGCTACGTTTCTATTGTTGCAGCTGAGTAATTGGCTAATTTTTAAAATCTATGTTCGGTTTTTCAGATGAAACCTATATTGACATTGCCTCCGGAAACGGGGGCAATGGCTGTATTTCCTTCAGAAGAGAAAAATTTGTAGCCAAAGGTGGCCCTGACGGGGGCGATGGCGGAAAGGGCGGAGACCTGGTCTTTGTTGTTAAAGACAACCTCAGGACCCTTGCTCATCTGAAGATAATCAGAACCTTCCGTGCTGAAAATGGAAAGAACGGCAGTGGTGCACGCTGCTACGGAAGAAACGGCGAGGACATGGAAATACCTGTTCCTCCCGGAACTGTACTCAAGGACGCAGATACCGGAGAGATTATCAAAGATCTCACGGGGCTGGACCGCTTTGTATTTCTCAAAGGCGGAAGAGGTGGCCTTGGAAACTATCACTTCAAGACATCTACAAGACAGACACCTAGGTTTGCTCAGCCGGGAGAAAGCGGAGTGTCCATGCGTGTTGGTCTTGAACTGCTAGTAATAGCAGATATAGGCCTGGTTGGTTTTCCGAATGCAGGAAAGAGCTCTTTGATAAACACTCTGACAAACGCAGGAAGTAAGGTTGGCTCCTATCCGTTCACAACCCAGATTCCACAGTTGGGCATGCTGAAGTATAAGGATAGGGATATTGTGATAGCAGATATTCCTGGAATCATTGAAGGGGCAAGCCACGGAGCCGGAATGGGCTTTAAGTTCCTCAAGCACATTTCAAGAACCGGCTGCCTGGCCTACCTGATTGACTGCTCTCAGCCTGACTTTATTGACAGGTACGAAAAGCTTAGAGAGGAGCTTAAGCTCTACTCACCGGCCCTTCTTGAAAAAGATGAGATCATAATTGGAACCAAGCTGGATGAAGAGGGCGCTGGAGAGAACTTTAAGGAGCTGGAAAAAAAGTTCCCAGATAAGAAATGCTTAGGTATAACAGTGCTGGATGAGAGCACGGTTGAGCCTGTAAAAGAGGCCTTCTTTGAGGCGGTTCTTAAGGCCTCAGGTCATGAAGAGGTGGCCACTGAGTTCTCAGTCAGGCCTGATATGAACGCCTACTACCCGGAAGAGCCCTATACTCAGGAGAGTGAAGATGAATAAGACAGCCATGCTTGGCGGAAGCTTTGACCCAATACACCTCGGGCATTTGTTTCTGCTGCATTGTGCTCTCACTCTCTCACCGTACAGGAGAATTATTATAGTTCCTGCCAAGCAAAGTAATTTTAAAAGAACTTCAGCTCCAACGGTTTCAGACAAGGACCGCTTGCAGATGATTAATCTTGCGCTTGAGGACTATAGGGACCTATACCCGGATGACAAAGAAGCTGAGATAGTTGTCTCAGATATGGAAATAAAGCGTGGTGGTATCTCTTATACCTATGACACTGTTACTCAGATAAGAGAGGAGTACGGAATCAAAGAAAGAGTCGGGCTGATAATGGGAGATGACCACGTATCTCGTCTTGATGAGTGGTACAGATATAAAGAACTGAAAGACGTGGTTGAGTTTGTTATCTGCAGAAGAAACCCAGATGGGCTTTTGTGGAAAGCTCTGCCGCAGGACGCACAGGTTCTGCGTCTTGAGCCAGAGAGTACCTCTCCTGAGAGTGCAACTCTGATTAGAGAAGAGCTGAAAGAGCATGAAAAGTTTCTGTCACGGAGGGTGCTTGAATATGTCAGGCTACACAATCTCTACAGTTGAAGAGTTTGATGCATACTTGAAAGAGCATCTGTCGGAGCATAGATATAGGCATTGCCTTGGCGTGGCGGAGACTACCGAGAGGGTGCTTTCTCACTTTGGATGCAAGGATTATCAGAGAGAATGGAACGGCTTTAGCGCAGGGGTTTTCTGTGGGCTGGCCCATGATCTGGCGCGCGAGAAGACGGATGAGGCGCTACTTGAGTACTGCGAGCAGAATTCACTGAGCTTGACGGAGGCCGAGCGGATCTCCCCGGTTCTCTCTCACGGCCTGGTTTCGGCTCACATGGCGCGCACTTTATGCGGGGAGTACCCAGATTCGTGGTACAGGGCCATCTGCGTGCACACAACTGGGGATAAGGGTATGGATGAGCTGGCTCTGGCGCTGTTTGTTGCAGACTTCATTGAGCCTGGAAGAAAGTTCCTCACCGAGGACGAGAGGCAGCGCTACCTTTCTCAGGGGAGCCTGGTCAGGTGTGCAAATGCGGTGCTGTGTGATATGATGAGTCATTGGAAGAAAAAGGGCTATCATGACGCTTCCGAGCAGTCGGTGGCTCTTAGTAAAGAACTTGAGATGAGAATTAGGAGAGGGGAGTGAGAAAAAATCTATTAAAGACAGTTTGTGCCTCTCTATTAATTCTTACTCTTCTTTTCAGCCTGACTTCCTGTGCCAGAAAGAGAGACGTGGTTTATTACGGCTACTTTGGCTCTTCGGCTCTTATGGTTATCTACAGCCAAGAGAAGAATACTCTTTATGAGATAAATGTTCCTATGGTTCTGATTACCTCTTACGCAGAAAGTACGGGTGAGACAAATATACCTTCTGCCATGAGAAATCTTGTGGCCCTTGATGCGGATGGGTTCATTATCGGATCCCCTCAGGTTCTTACAGCTCTTAGGGAGATACTGGACGCCCTTGGCTCTGCTTCCGGCATAGGAAACGGAACAGAAGAGGCAAAACAGAGACTAGAGACAATTGTTGAGAAGTCTTATTTGCTAAAAAGCGAAGCTCTGATTACAAATATGAACACACTGTGCAACACCGACTTAAAACCGCTGACTTCAGTCATCTCAGCAAACCAGCCGTTAGTTGTATGTTTTGATGCTCAGTCATTTCTGAACCCCGATGATTTGGATTTTTCCAGAAAGTATTTCAGATCCTGGCTGCTGCAGGTTATCAGTTGAATGGAGGAATGAATGAGAAAAGAAATAAACGAGAAGGCTCAGGCTATTAAGACCTTCCTTGAGGATCATAAGGGTATTGAAACTAAGATCATAGATGTCTCAGAGGACTGCTCTTGGACAGACTGTTTCGTGATTACAACAGTCTCTTCTCTCGGTCACCTCAGAGGTCTGGCCCGCGAGATTTGGGAAGAGATTGATAATCTTGGCCTTACTGTAAACAACCGCCACAAGGCAGTCGGTGATGATGGCTGGGAGCTGATTGACTGTGGAGATATAGTAATCCACCTGATGAGCCAGGAGATGAGAGATTTCTATTCTCTTGAAAAACTCTGGCAGAGACTTGGAAACTAATTATCCTTTAGGACTTCTCCGCTAAGGCTTCCTGTGAGGCGTCCTTCCTTTACAGCAAAAACACCGTTAACCATAACGTAATCAAGTCCTGAAATTTCAGCAAACGGATTTTCAGGGCTTGAATTGTCTTTAAGAGACTTCGGGTCAAAAACAACCAGATCAGCTTTGTAGCCTTCTTTAACTAAGCCTCGGTTCCCTAAGCGCAGCCTTCTGGCTGTCTCTCCAGTCATTTTTCTAATAGCTTCTTCCAGACTGAAGAGCTTTTTCTCAAGGCAGTATTTTGTAAGAAAGTGAACAGCCCCGTTCCCGCTTCTCGGATGCTCGCCTCGCCCGTCTTTGCTTATGAAAAGGGCGTCCGTTCCAAAGCACATAAGAGGGTCTTTCATTATCTTCTCAAGCGCCTCTTCACTCTGAGTTATATCTATCATCAGCGCCGCCCCTTTTTCTCTTGAAAGCAGAGTAAACAGCGCACTGTACTCGTCCGTTTTCAGCCTTTGTGCGCACTCCTTGAGTGTCAATGAACAAAACTCGGGTGAGGAGTCCAGCACAGTGGCCCTGATGTTTTCAAACCCGCAAAGCTCCGTAATACTGTCCCAACTTTCTGGATTTTCCATCTCCCTAGCTATCTGATCTCGCTTACTTTTGTCTTTAGTGGCCTCTTCAAGACGCCGTGACAGCTCGTCCTTGGGCAGCTGCAAAAGCCTCGGCGGCAGAAGGCTGAACAGGCTGGTGCTCCCATAGATATACGGATACTGGTCAAAAAGCGTGTCAAAACCTTCTTCCCGAGATCTATGAATCTTTTCCAGGACACGGTCAATGTCCTTCTGGTTGTTCTTCCCAATTGCCTTCAAGTGTGAGATTTCTAGTCTGACTCCAGTCTCTCTTTGATAGTCAAGAATCTCCTCTATTGAGTCCGTTATGCCATTTCCCTCGCACCTATGGTGAACTGCAAATAACTTATCATGCCTTTTTACAACCTTAAGTAGTTCTACTATCTCGAACCTGTCAGCAAAGAGACATGGGGCATAGTAGAGGCCGGAGGAGAGCCCAAAGCAACCCTCCTGCAGGCTCTTCTCAAGCAGGGAGCACATGATAGAGACTTCTCTCTTTTCTGCCTTTCTGTTTGGGTTTCCCTCAATGGCTAGCTTCCTGAGCATGGCATGGCTTTGGAGCATGCCTATATTCATGCCCCCATGTACTTTTGAAAAATAGGAAGAGGCATCTGTCCAGTCCCAAGTCTCATAATGTCCCAAGATGTCCTGAAAGCAACTCTCGTCCCTTTCTCTTCTTGGAAAGACCCCAACACCACAGTTTCCGGAAAGGTCTGTAGTTATACCCTGCCTGACCTTCATGGGCATGGAAGGGCGCCTAAGTATTTCAAGATCACTGTGGGCATGGATGTCTATAAAACCAGGGCAGAGCACAGAGCCTTTAAGGTCTATGGTTAAGGCTCCTTTTTGTAGGTTTTTCTCACTCTCCGGAAAAATCTTCTCAATTCTATCTCCATTAACAAGAACGTGGGCCCTAAAGGCTTTTTCCCCGCTTCCGTCTATGAGAGTGGCGTTTTTAAAAAGTGTCATTAGCCAGCAAGAGCCTCCAGAATCAGCCTGACCAGCTCCTGTGAGTTTCCTCTGATTCTTGTAGAGGAGAGGGCTGCACTTAACTCTGGCACCTGGTCAGGAAAGAAGACTGCAGGTGGAAGTTTTGCTTTAAGTAGCTCGTTTTCCATGAAGACTATAGCTAGGCGTTCGTTTGCAGCAACAAAGGGTCTAATTCTCATAATCTCAGAGAAAAGAAAAGCCGCTCTAGCCACGGGGTGCAGGACGCTCCACGGTCCTGAGTACTGCTGAAGCATTCCTTCAGTCTCCTGTCTCTGTTCCCCATCCAGTGAGTACCTCCCACCGTTTTTCTCATCTGTGTTCATCAGTAGGCGACTATTAATATCTTTTAGCGATGTATCAGAGACTTCATAAGTCAAGCCACGGAGAACGCTTCTCATGTTCAGTACGTTTACTTGGGTTGAAAGGGGCAGGTCCTGTGTTTCAAGGCGCAGTATACCTTTTACCAGGGAGTCACTGAGGCCTTCGGATTCCAAAGCAAAAGCTGTGCGTATGAGGCTGATTTCCTCATCTTCTGTAATCAAAGCTCCTGAGCGTTTTTTAATTAGTGCATCTGCTTTTTTGAAGTCCTGGCTTCCAGTTCTCAGGTTTCTGTTTCTTATGTAGCGCAACGTTCTTCCATCTGCCGGTCTCTGTGTCTGGGCAGGAATGCTCCACACCCACTTGCCGACTCTGGTTACGCCTTCAATCCTTCCGCTTTCGCATAGCGCTCTTACCCTTCTTTCGCTTATCCCCCAAAGCTCCGAAGCTTCTTTAACGCTTATGTAGTCCATTTCCCTACCTCCGAAAACAACTCCCTTCTTTTTAAGAGTCTATTCCGACATTGGTATAAAAACAAGAGCTCAGCGATTAAAAATCTTAACAGCGAAGGAATAGGAATCTTCGAGGCCGTTGTCTCTGGCCAGTGCGCTCTGGTCTGTCCCTCTTTTATCTCTGCCTGCCTGGGATGAACTGCTTGGCTGATCTGCTTGGCTGTTTTAATCTGCTTTCCATCTGTTTTAGATGCGCTGTTGGGCTATCTAAGCTAATTATTCATCTTTGAGGTGTCTTTAGCTTAGACACCTAAGCTAAACGTTACTCTG
>CAJOOY010000020.1 GCA_905236385.1 uncultured Spirochaetia bacterium | reverse complement strand
TGTTTGCTGTTTCCGGCACTGCCTTCACCAATCCTGCCACTCTTGCTGCAGCCGGAGGTGTGGGCGTGATTAACATCCAGGGCAGGGTGAACATGCCAAGCATTGAAGACCCGTTCAAGAGCCTCTCTGACTGTCTGAGACAGATGAAGGGAAAGGTCAGGCAGATTTTTGTGGACATTCATGCTGAAAGCGGTGAGGAGAAAGAGGCTCTGGCCTTCCATGTTGCTTCTCAGGTCACCGGGGTGGTCGGTACACACATTCACGTTCAGACGGCCGACGAGAAGATTCTCAACAAGCACACTGCCTTCATTACTGATCTGGGCATGTGCGGTCCTTCTGAAAGTGTCATAGGGTGTGATGTGGATCTTGCCATCAGGCGCCAAAAAACCCAGCTTCCCATAAAAGCCCAGCCTGCGGAGGGTTCTCAACCCCTGATCCATGGCGTCTGCATAGTAAGTGATGCCTCCACCGGCAAGGCTCTCTCCATAGAGAGGTTCATCCGCTGATGCCCAAGATCTCTGTCATAAAGCTTCTTCAAAACCACGACCCCTCTCTCGACAAAGACAAAGCCACCGCCCTTGTTTTGTGTCACAATGTTTTTGTTAACGGCGAGCTCTGCACCGACAGCAAGAGAGTTTTTGACTCCACTGCCACCGTTGAAATCATCTTTCCCAAATACGTCTCCCGAGGTGGCTTCAAACTGGAAAAAGCTCTAGACACTTTTTCTCTTCCTTCCTTGGCTGGCAAGGTGGCCCTGGACGCCGGCTCATCCACAGGTGGCTTCTCCGACTGCCTCCTGCAGCGCGGTGTTTCTGCCGTCCACTGTGTAGATGTCGGCTTCAACCTTCTGGATTTCAAGATCCGCTCCGACTCCCGCACCGTCATCCACGAGAAGTGCAACATAATGAGCCTTTCTGTTTCGGATTTATCTCCAGCCCCCGATTTTGCCGTTGCTGACCTGTCTTTCCGCTCCATCAAGGGCGCCGCCTCCCATGTTCTATCCTTGACTTCTGAGAGGTGGATGATTGCTCTGATAAAGCCTCAGTTCGAGGTCCCCCGCTGGCAGGAAAACTTCTTCGGAGTGGTTGAGGATGAGGCTCTGATGAGAGAGACTCTGGCCTCTGTCTGGGAAAACCTGGATAGTGAAGGAATAGGAATCTTCGAGGCCGTTGCTTCCCCAATCAGGGGACACAAAGGAAACACCGAGTTCCTTGCTTTGCTGAAAGATAAGGGCGAGGGGGCTTTGGACTGCTCTTCTTTCATTTCTGCCTGTTTGTCCTGATTCCTGGTCTCAGGATAGTTCTTCTTCGATCAAATCCAGGATTCTGTTTATCTCCCGCTTTGTGAAGTTGTGGTTTTTACCTTCTGTTGTTATGAACAGGTCTTTGTTGAGAACAAGGCCACTGTCCAGATATGTGGCAAGCTTTGGGAAGTTTTCTGCGGCGTAGACCGGGTCATCCACTTTGCCAAAGTGTTCGTAGAAGATAAACTTTTCAGTTACTGGATTATAGAAAGTAAAATCCGGGTACACGATAGTGGTATGTCCGTCTTTTGTTGTTAATCTTATTCTGAACTCATAGAGAAACGGCAAGCCCCGCCTTGTTGCCTCATCGGCAATCTCCACCTCGCTCTTTGATCTGACAAGATACCCACTGTTGGTCTCTCTTGTCCTCGATTTGTATCTATCATTCCTGATGTTGTCCTTATCATAGCTAGACCCCGGGCCATAGCTAGCCAACAGCTTTTTTGTAGTTGGATCTTCAAACCGGAAGGGCTCTATTAGGTGCCGTTTATTCTCTGGAAGGTTGAAAAACACCTCATCAAGTGGATCAATGGTATCCATTATCTTCTGAATCTTCCTATACTTTTCCAAGTTGCTTTCAATTCTTTTGTCCAGTTGAGTGTAATAATTCTTCCTCTCCAGAGCCTTTATTGTCTTTGTATCAGTCTTGGGAATGAAAGTCTGTTTGCCGTTCTCATAACAATAGTAGGCTGTCCAATTGTGGCATTTTTTCAGACAAATAGTTTTGCCAGACAGGCCGGTCAGATGCTGACTAATCTGCTTCTTCACTGTTTTGTGGAACTCCATGTCCCGTTCTATTTCAGCATTTTTTACTTTCATACCTATTAAGACGCCGCAAAGTGCCCAAGCCTTGTAAAAAGCCTTGTAAAATTCTGGGAATAGTTTTAGATGCGCCGTTGGGCTATCTAAGCTAATTATTCATATTTGAGGTGTCTTTAGCTTAGACACCTAAGCTAAACGTTACTCTGAGAGAGACTTTTAGCTTAGATCAACCCTGTGAAGAGGCTTAAAAAGGGACAAAACCAGCAAAAACAGCTAAAAAGCTGGCAGGTGATTAAACTTCTGTAATTTGTTACTATCTTGGTATGAAGAATATAGTTATCATTGGCAGACCGAATGTTGGAAAGAGCACACTCTTCAACAGATTGGTTGGAAAAAGAAGAGCCATTACTGATCCTACCCCCGGTGTTACAAGAGATCCCATCTCAGAAAAGTGGATTCTGAGGGGTCACGCGGTGAACCTTACAGACAGCGGCGGAGTCAAGCTGGATCTGGAGGCTCTGGATGATCTGGTGGCAAAGAAGAGCCTTTCACTTTTAGAAGATGCTGATGCTGTGGTGTTTCTCATGGACTGCACAGAGGTGACTCCGGAAGATCAGATGCTCTGCGAGAAGCTCAGGCCTTATACAGAGAAGACCATACTGGCTGTAAATAAGATAGATGACTATACCAGAGAGGATTTGATCTGGAACTACTTCTCTTTTGGATTTCAGAGAGTTGTGGGGATTAGCTCAGCGCATGGGCTGGGAATAGACAGTCTTGAAGATGCGCTGATGGGTCTCCTGGACTTGGATGATGCAGAAGATGAGGAAGCACGCGAGCTGGAGGAAGAAGAGAGCAAGAATGCTCTCAAGCTGGCAGTGCTTGGAAAGCCCAATACAGGCAAGAGCACACTTTCAAACCTGCTGACGGGGGAGGAGTTGTCTATTGTTTCTCCAATAGCCGGAACAACGAGAGATGTTGTAAAGGGTGGCTTTTCTTACAAGGGCAGAGAATTTGAGATTTTGGATACTGCCGGAATCAGAAGAAAGGCAAAAGTTGAAGAGGACGTTGAATACTACTCTGTGAACAGGGCTATAAAGACTATTGATGAAGCGCATGTAGTGCTGTTGGTGATAGATAGTTCCGAGGGGCTGGCCGAGCAAGATAAGAAGATAGCAAATCTGATAGTCAGAAGAGGCAAGGGGGTGGTCATTGTCATGAATAAGACAGACCTTCTGTCTGGAATGGCTAACGAGCAGCAGGCGTTGGAGGACAGGGTAAGGTTCCTGTTCCCAATTTTGAATTTTGCGCCGATTGAGTTTATAAGCGCGAAGAACGCGGTGAATATAGGGGCGCTGTTGGACACCGTGATGAAGGTGGACAGGCAGCTGTCAAAGAGAGTGGACACGGCCACGCTGAACGAGGCTTTGGCTAAGTGGGGTGAGGATTATCAGCCGCCGCGAGGAGCCACCGGGCACTTCAAGGTCTACTATGGAACGCAGATTTCTGCGCAACCCGTGAAGTTCCTGTTCTTTGTTAACAGGAAGAAAGACTTCCCGGCCGTGTACACCCAGTACCTGAAGAACTGTATCAGGAAGGATCTGGGCTTCTCAGCGGTGCCGGTAGAGGTGGACCTCAGAGAACGCGAGAGGAGCACCAGTAACCACATGCTTGGGCAGAACGCAAAGGTCAGAAGCGCTGAGGAGCGCGAACTGGCCAAGCCCAAGGCGGTTAAGGGGCAGAAGACGGGAGGCAAGGCAAAGGCGGCCCCCAAGGCCAAGAAGGTGGGCGCCAAGGCCAAAGCCAAGGCAAAGGAGCAGGCCAGGAGCGCCTATAACAGCAAGAAGGCCGGTGGCCGCTCGGGCGCAAGAGCTGGGGCTAAAGCTGCAGCAAGAGCTGGTGCCAAGAGCAGATAGAGAGGGACAAGGAGCGCTCTTTCTGCTAGAATTGAGAATATGAAATATAAAGCAATATGTTTTGATATAGACGGAACGTTGTACCCAAAGGCCTTTATGACAAAGGCCATGGCACACATTATCTTTTTCCATCCGGTATCTTCCAAACTGTACAAGAGTCTGAGGTCTCTCTTCAGAGAGAACCAGAGCCGCTTTGAGGAGCTGGGTCTGGATGACATGACTTTTGCCCAGAGAGAGGCTGCCATGTACATGAAGGTTCTCGGTGGAAGATTAAAACTGGCCGAGGCCAGGCTCAAGCTGGATGAGAGGTTCTACAGGCATCTGGAAAAAGAGTACAGGAAACTGGGCCCACAGCCGGAGACAGCCAAGACGCTCAAGAAGATAAGAGACAAGGGACTGAAGGTTGGAGTTCTCTCCGACTGGCCGCTGTTTGACAAGCTTGAGCAGATGGAGATAAAGGATCTGGTGGACTTGGTTCTGAACTGTGATGACATAGGCTGTCTGAAGCCGGACAAGAGGTGTTTTGAGACCTATCTCAAAAAGGCCGGACTGAAGGCTGGAGAGGTCCTGTTTGTTGGAGACTCTTATAGTAAAGATGTCCTCGGAGCTACAGGCGCCGGGATGGATGCGGTTTTGGTAAACAGTACTGAGACGGATAAGGCCAAGGTTCCAAACGCTCTGGCTTTCTTTAAAGATTGGAGCAGCTTTGACAAGTGGCTGGACGAGACGGTGCTGAATGGAGCTGAGCAGGAAGGCGCAGAAGGCAAGGCGGAGGAAGCAATAAAAGCTGAAGGACCAGAAGCTTCAACAGGCCTAAACACGGAGGTTGAAAATGACAAGTGATTATATTGTGATCGGATTACCCATTGCTCTGTTTGCAGTGACGCTGGCAATTATCTTTATTCTGAGGGCCTCCGACAACACCAAGCGAAGCGTTCAGACCGTCAAGGCCATGATTGAAGGCTACAAGAAAGAGATGGACGGCGAGAAGATCAGCAGGACGCAGGAGCTGGCAGATGCCACCATGAAGTTCTCAAACATTGACACGGCTATCAACGCCAAGATCCAGACTATTACCGGTCAGATCAAGGAGCTGCAGAGCTACAACGAGGATTTCAACAAGCTCGGAAAGGCCATGGCCACCTATGAGAGCTCGCTCACAGCCATAGCCAAGCTCACACGCTCTGCAGATGACAAGCTGTCCACACTGGAGAAAGAGATAGAAGAGGTGGAGAGCATAAGGCAGACCATAGCCGAGTTCAGAGCCGACATGCAGAAGATGGAAGAAGAGCTGCAGGCCCACGAAGAGGCCGTCAAGAACCTGGAGAAGGAGTCCATTGAGCACATCACGGTCTCCGTGGATAACGTGAGCCAGGCCTGCTCGGAGGACGTCGGAATCTTGATTAAGCGCATGGAAGAGACTTTCCACAACGCCAGCGAGCAGTCCAGAAAACTCGTTTCAGAGATGGCTATCAAGACAGAAGCCGCACAGAAGGCCTTCGAGCTCCTTGCCGCCACCGGTGGGGACGTGCTCAACTCGATTGTTGACAAGTCCGCCGACCAGATGCTCGTGGCCGCCCGCATTGAGGAGCTGAGCAACCAGCGAGACACCCTGCTCACTGACATTCAGAGCCTCCAGTCCCAGTACGAGGAGGCCCGCGAGGCTGTGACCGCTGAGGAAGCCAGACGCGCCGAAGCCTTTAAGGCCGAAATGGCCGATTCGGCCAATGCCTCACCCCTGCATCCCTCAGAGCCCGCCTCTTTTGCTGAACCGGAAGTAGAGCAAGAAGCCGAGCCTGTAGAGCCGGCTACCGAGCCAGAGAAAAAGAAGAGTGAAACTCCGCTAGTCGGGCACATAGGAAATCTGGATCTGGCCTTCCAGTCCATAGACACAAGCTTTGAGCCAGAGAAAGAAGAGCCAGAAGATCTAGAGGTTAACCAGGAAGAAGAGATTATTTTTGATTGACTTGACCTAAGATAAAAACTTTCTTATTTTTGCATAGTCTCAAAACAAGAGCGGAGTAATTAATGAAGAAAAAAGACGACTTGAAAGAAGAAGAAATAAAGACTGTCGAAGAGACAGAAGAAACAGAAAAGGCTGAAGAAACTGTAGATGAGGCTGAAGCTCTCAGAGAGAAGGTGAAGGAGCTGGAAGAAGAGGTGGCCCAGGTCAGGGACCAGATGCTGAGGCATCAGGCAGACCTGGAGAATTTCAAGAAGCGCCTACTTAGAGAGAAGGAAGAAGCTGTAAAGTTTGCAAACACAAAGCTGATTGAAGATATACTACAGTTTCTGGATAACCTTGAAAGGGCTGAGGCTGCTTCCAGGCAGGGCGGAGACGCCGCGTCACTGGCAGACGGAGTAGCCATGACAAGGGATCAGCTGCTGTCTTCACTGGACAAGAACTGGGGTCTTAAGGCTATAGAGAGCGTTGGGCAGGAGTTTGATCCAGAGGCCCATGAGGCCTGTATGGCAGTGGTGGATGAGAGTCTTGAGCACGAGATGGTGGTTGAAGAACTGCAGAAGGGTTACAGGCTCCATGACAGGGTGATCAGGCCCGCGAAGGTAAAAATTGCAAAACCTTGCTGAAAAAGTTGACGATTGAATTAATCATTATTAGATTTGTCTTGTTGCGGGGAACCGCAAAACTATAAAGAGATATAATGGAGAGATGAACATATGGGAAAGATTATTGGCATTGACCTTGGAACAACCAACAGCTGCGTAGCAGTTATGGAAGGCTCAGAGCCTATTGTTATGGCAAACTCAGAGGGACAGAGAACCACTCCCTCTATTGTAGGTTTTACGGCTAAGGGAGACCGCCTGGTCGGGCAGCCAGCTAAGAACCAGATTGTTACAAACGCAGAGAACACTGTGTTCTCAATCAAGCGTTTCATGGGAAGAAAGTACAAAGAAGTTCCAAACGAACTGAGTATGATTCCTTATAAAGTAGTTTCCGGTCCGAATGATGGGATCAGAGTAGATATCAGAGGAAAGGAGTACAGCCCGGAGGAGATTTCTGCAAACATTCTTCAGAAGATGAAGAAGACAGCTGAGGACTACCTTGGTGAGCCGGTTACAGAGGCTGTTATCACAGTTCCTGCATACTTCAATGACGCACAGCGCCAGGCAACCAAAGACGCCGGAAAGATTGCAGGTCTGGATGTCAAGAGAATTGTCAACGAGCCTACAGCTGCTGCTCTTGCCTATGGATTCGGTAAGGATTCATCAAAGGATGAGAAGATTGCTGTTTACGACCTTGGTGGCGGTACTTTTGATATTTCCATTCTCGAGCTTGGAGACGGGGTATTTGAAGTAAAGTCAACAAACGGAGACACTCACCTCGGTGGAGATAACTTTGACCAGAGAATCATTGAGTGGATGGTCAGCTCCTTCAAGAAGGATACCGGAATAGATCTGTCTCAGGACAAGATGGCCCTCCAGCGCCTTAAGGAAGCTGCAGAGAAGGCAAAGATTGAGCTCTCCAGCTCAACTTCTACAGATATTAACCTGCCGTTCATTTCAGCAGACGCCACAGGTCCAAAGCACCTTCAGATGACTCTTACAAGAGCTGCTTTCGAACAGCTTGTTGATGATCTGATTGAGAGAACTAAGGTTCCTTGCCAGAATGCTCTCAGGGATGCAGGCTTGAGCGCTTCAGATATTGATGAAGTCATCCTTGTCGGTGGTTCAACAAGAGTCCCCAAGGTTCAGGAAGTGGTTAAGGCCCTCTTTGGCAAGGAGCCGCACAAGGGCGTTAACCCGGATGAGGTTGTTGCCGTGGGTGCTTCCATTCAGGGCGGAATCCTTGGTGGATCAGTTAAGGACGTTCTGCTTCTGGATGTTACACCGCTTTCACTCGGAATTGAGACTCTCGGTGGAGTTACTACAAGACTTATTGAGAGAAACACAACTATTCCTACAAAGAAGAGCCAGATCTTCTCAACTGCTGCTGACGGACAGACTGCTGTAAGCATCCACGTTCTTCAGGGTGAAAGAGAGATGGCTTCTCAGAACAGGACTCTTGGAAACTTTGACCTGGTCGGTATTCCGGCAGCTCCACGTGGAGTTCCTCAGATTGAGGTTACTTTTGATATTGATGCCAACGGAATAGTCCACGTTTCAGCTAAGGATCTGGGAACAGGCAAGGAGCAGAGCATTCAGATTCAGAGCTCAAGCGGTCTGGCTCAGGAAGAGATTGACAAGATGGTCAAGGAAGCTGAGATGCACGCTGAAGATGATAAGAGAGAGCGCGAGAAGATTGATGCTAGAAACAATGCTGACAGTCTTGTTTACAGCACAGAGAAGTCTCTGAAGGAGTACGGTGATAAGATCTCTTCTTCAGACAAGGCTGCTGTTGAATCCGCTCTTGAGGACCTGAAGAAGACTCTTGCAAACCAGAGTGCTACAGCTGAGGAGCTGAAGAGTAAGACAGAAGCTCTGCAGAACGCTTCCTACAAGCTCGCAGAGGAAATGTATAAGAATGCAAACGCTCAGGGAGCCCAGGGAGCCCAGGGTGCAGGTCCGGAGGGAGCCGGTCCAAGTGCCGGAAAGGGTCCTGACACCTCTTCTGCTTCTGATGCCGATTATGAGGTAGTCGATTAACCGATAAAACGTTAAAATACCGGAGCTGTAATAAATGCGTTACAGCTCCTTTGTTGTAATTTAGTGATTGGAAGAAAGAATGGCAGATAAGAGAGATTATTATGAAGTACTTGGTGTCTCCAAGACAGCAAGTCAGGAAGAAATAAAGAAGGCCTACAGAAAGCTGGCAGTTCAGAACCACCCGGACAAGAACCCGGGAGACAAGGCTGCAGAAGAGCGTTTCAAGGAGGCCACTGAGGCCTATGAGGTTCTCGGAGACGAGAAGAAGAGACAGGCCTACGACCAGTTTGGTTTTGCAGGTGTAGACGGCCAGAGTGGCGGCTACAGCAGAGCCTACACTGACTTCAGTGATCTCTTTACCGGCAGTGGTTTCTCAAGTATCTTCGGAGATCTCTTCGGTGGTGCCTTTGGTGGCAGAAGCTCAGGCTTCGGTGGCTTTGGCTCCTACGGAGACAGCTACGGCGCACCGAGAACCGGGCAGAGCATAAGAGTTAACACTGAGATTTCGCTTGAGCAGGTAGACGCGGACTTCAAAAAAGAAGTTACTTACCACCATGAAGTGGCCTGCGAGGCCTGTCATGGAACAGGAAGCAAGAAGGGTAAGAACTCAAAGAAGACCTGCCCGACCTGTGGTGGAAGCGGGCAGCTGAGGCAGTCCAGAGGCTTTTTCTCCATGGCTCAGACCTGTCCGACCTGTGGCGGAAGCGGGTATGTCATAGATGATCCGTGTGACATCTGCCACGGAAGCGGAACGGTTAGAAAGAACCAGACTATCAGAGTGACCATCCCGGCCGGTGTTGAGGATGGACAGGATATAGTCCTTGGTGGAATGGGAAACGCCGGTCCGAACGGAGCCACACCCGGAGATCTGTATCTGAGGGTGAACATAAGGCCCCACAAGTACTTTATCCGCCAGGGTCAGGATTTGTTTGTCCAGATTCCCATCTCCT
>CAJOOY010000019.1 GCA_905236385.1 uncultured Spirochaetia bacterium | reverse complement strand
CTATTGGGGTCAAAGGTCGGAGGCATAAGCCGTTACTACGACTGGGCAGTTACAAGCCCATTACCTTTAGGTGATGGGTAGTTGACGGATAGACCCTCTGTAGAAAACGGGATTTATGCAAAACTCTTATCGGATAAGCTTCCCGCAAATTTAGGTTACATATATGAAAACCTTGTGGCTCAGATGATAGCATCTTCTGGGCGAGAACTTTTTTATCATACATGGGAAAAAGAGGGGAGCACTCACTACTATGAAATTGATTTCATAATCTCTGACGGCCAGAAAATCTGTCCTATGGAAGTAAAATCTTCTGCAACAGGAAAACACGAATCAATTACTGTGTTTAAGCAGAAATACTCAAAGCATGTTAAAGAGAGCTACATAATCTCCCAGAAAGACAAAGAAAGAAAAGAAGGCATATGTTACCTGCCTGTCTATCTGACTCCGTTTTTGGTTTCGCCTTGATTTAATTAAAGTACTTTGGTATATTCTTTTTGATTTCAATGGTAGTTCCCGGAGGGAACGAGAGTAGGAGGAAAATAATGGTTACAGTAAAAGCTACACTCAGAACAGAAGATTTCGGTTCAGCCGGATCAAGAAGACTTGTCCGCAAGGGTTTTGTTCCTGCAGAGATGTATGGAAAAGACGGAAATCTTCATTGTTATCTGAACGCTCATGACTTTGAGCTCCAGCTCAGAAAGCTTGGTGAAGGTATGAAGTGTGAAGTTGAACTTGACGGAAAGGTCTACAACTGCATCTTCAAAGAGCTCCAGGAAAACGTCATGACCGGAACTCTCATCCACGCAGATTTCCAGATTGTATGAGATTTGTAATCGGATTGGGAAATCCGGGAGCAAAGTACACCCATACCCGGCACAATGCCGGTTTTGATGTAACTGACAGACTTGCAGCGTTTTTTCAGGTAACTCTGAGAAAGCGCTGTTTGCGTTTATATAAGCGCTCTTCTGTTTCCGGAGGCCTTGTAGTTCAACCGCTTACCTACATGAATAAAAGCGGAGAAATAATCAAATATCTCGGTATAGAAGACGCCTCTCAGGTTGCCGTTGTCTGTGACAATATGGATCTGGCTGTTGGAGGACTGCGCATTAGAAAAGGTGGAGGCTCCAGTGGTCAGAAAGGCCTGGACAGCATCTCTCAGGCCCTAGGAACTCCTGATTTCATAAGAATTTACATAGGAGTTGGGCGTCCATCGGAAGGAACGCCGGTTGTGGACCACGTTCTTCAGGTTGAGAAGGACCCTCAGAAGGCTGAATCTTATAATCAGACACTGGAACTGGCAGTGAAGGCCTGCCAGAGGTTCCTTGAGGGCGAAAGTGTGGAGGTCCTGCAGCGTGATTTTAACAGAAAGGGAATTCTCTGATACTCTTACTCTCTTGACTGGTTTTAAAGACCCACTGGATGTGGTTGTTGCCTTCTCCGGTGGTTGCGACTCTTTGGCTCTTTTAATCCTCTGTACAAAAACGCTTGGAACAAGATACGTTCATCCACTGTATGTAAACCACAGGCTCAGGGACGACAAAGAGCTTGAAGAAGAAATCCTATTAAACAAGAAAAACTGTGAAAAACTTGGTCTAAAGCTCACTGTCTCTGATTTGGAAAAAGACACTGTAAAAAAGCTCTCATCAGTGCGTAAGGGAGGAGTGGAAGACGCTGCAAGAAGCCTGCGCTACGCTGAGCTGGAAGCTTTCAGAGTTCAAAAAGGCTGTAGTTTTATTCTCACTGCCCACCACAGACAGGATCAAGTTGAAACTGTTCTTATGAAGCTAATGCGCGGAGCTCCGCTACCCTCTCTCAGAGGAATCAGTGAGAGAAACGGAGTAATTATCAGGCCCCTTCTTTCTTACTCGAGGGCAGAACTTGAGCAGTACGTAAGAAAAGAAGGCTTTACTTGGAGTGAGGATAGTACAAACGCTCTTTGTGACTACGACAGAAACCAAGTAAGACTGACAGTTGTCCCAGAGCTTTCTAAGATACTTCCAGATTATGAGAAGAGGATTCTTTCAATCAGAGATAAAGCTCTCTCCCTGTGCCTAAAAGGGCTTCCGTCTGCTGCTTCTGAAGGAAACACAGTTAATCTAGAATCTTTTAAAAAGATGAATGAAATGCAGAAAACACTTGAGCTTTACCGCTGTTGGGACAGTGTTTTTGGCTACAAGAGCATGCCACAGACACTATTGGACAGAATTATTGAGGCTGTAGGGGAAGAGAAAACTTCAAGAATCAGTGCTAACGGAGCCCACATAAGCATAACAGAGACCCGGATTATCATTACAGACGCTTCTGAAGACAGGCTTTTTGAAAGCTTTTCCACAACCATCTCTCCAGGGCAGAAAGGAGAGCTTCCTTCTTCCTTGTGGTATGAAGTTTCCAGAGAGGGAAGCTTAACAGATATAAGACTTCCAAAAGACAGGGAATACACACTTAGGTTTGTAAGGGTAGGAGATTCTATCCAACTAAAAGAAGGTAGAAAAACTGTTTTAAAACTACTTCAGGACATGAAAGTGCCGTCTGCCTTGAGAATCCGCGTACCGGTTATCTGTGATGAAGAGGG
>CAJOOY010000018.1 GCA_905236385.1 uncultured Spirochaetia bacterium | reverse complement strand
CTGTCACAAATGCGCCTGTATGTCTGAAACAGGAAGTCTCCGTTGGCGCCCTGCTTTGAGGTGCTGCCTACCTCTTCGTTGTCAAATAGGCAGACCATGCGGATTTTGGAGCTTTTTGAGAAATCAGCTTCGGTGATAGCTTTGATGGCACAGAAGGCACACTGTAAATCATCAATTCTCGGGCTTGAGAAGAACTCGTTATCCAGGCCCCAGATTCTGCCCTCTTCCCTACTGTAAAGGAAAAGTTCAGTCTCTAGAATATCTTCCTCGGCCACTTCAAGAGAAGAAGAGACCAGGCTCTTCAAAGCGCCCTTTTTGTTTCCTTCTGCAAGGATTGGCAAGAGGTCTTTCTGAATGTTGAACTTGTAGCCGGTGTTTATCTCTCTGTTCTGATGAATGCATAGGTTCACTATGGTGCAAAGGTGCCTGTCCAGATCAACCAAAGCCTCTTTAATTCCGCTGTCTGTTTTTATAAAAGCTCTTCCAGCTATTGAAAGAGGTCTGTCAAACCACGGGGCCATGATCATTCCACCGTAGCCTTCAACGTTCAGTGTTGTATAGGCTTCCGAGACAGAAATCTCTGGATTCTCCTTTATTTTAAAACAAGGAGAATCCGTATGTGCTGAAATAATACTAAGTCCATCTGGAGCGTTGGATGGGACGGAGAAGGCAATTAAAGAAGAGCTGTTTCTTACAATATAGTAAGAAGAGCCGGCCTTTATGTCGTAGCTTTTCTTTTCATCCAGGGGCTTAAATCCAGCCTCTTCAAGCATGGAAACTGCACTTTTCACTGCATGAAAAGCAGTTGGACTGTCTGCTATGAAATCCAGCAACTCAAGCGTACTTTCTATAAATTCCTGCTCCATTTGTCCCTTCCTTTAGTTATTTTTCAAGAACTGCCTTAATCCTTCTGACTCCTGCACTGGAGCTTTCCTCTTTGAGGATTCTAAAATGGCCCATATCACCCGTATGTGTCACGTGCGGACCCGCGCAAACTTCCTTACTGAAATCTCCAATTGTGTAGACAGTAACCTGCTCGCCATACTTGCTTGAGAAGAATGCAACGGCACCCTTGTCAACGGCCTCCTGCGGTGACATGGTCTCAACGGAAACCTGCAAATCACGCTTGATGGCGTCATTGACCAAGTCCTCAACCTCTTTAAGCTGCTCGGCCGTCATCTTCTCGCCATGGCTGAAGTCAAAACGCAGCCTCTCAGGCGTAATATTCGACCCCTTCTGGCCAACATGCTCGCCGAGAACTTTTCTCAGTGCTGCATGCAGCAAATGAGTTGCAGTGTGCAATGCCGTTGTCTCTTCACTATGATCTCCAAGGCCTGATTTAAACTGTCCTGCCTCTGCAGTTCTGGATAGTTCCTGGTGCTTAGCAAAGGCTTCTTCAAAGCCTTTCCTATCTACTGTAAAGCCCTTCTCCTTAGCAAGTTCTTCGGTAAGCTCAATCGGGAAACCGTATGTATCATACAGCTTGAATGCACTCCCTCCAGCTATCTCTTTCACGCCCTGCTTCTCAAGGAAAAATGTCATTTTATCAAACTGCTTCTCGCCCTTCTCGAGTGTCTCCGAGAACTTGTTCTCTTCAGCTGTCAGCTCGTCATAAACCCTCTGCTTGTTCTCTTCAAGCTCAGGATACGGACCCTTGTACAGTTCAATTACAGTCTCAGCAACCTTAGCAAGGAAGGCTCCACTGATGCCTAGGTTTCTACCATGTCTGACAGCACGGCGGATAAGGCGTCTTAAAATATAGCCCTGTCCGACATTTGAAGGACTAACTCCCCTCTGGTCACCAAGAATGAAGGTGCTTGTTCTTATGTGGTCAGCAATGATTCTCATTGAAACATCTGACTTTTCAGACTCTCCATAGGTAGTGCCAGCAAGAACTCCAATAGTCTTGAGAATAGGCTGCATGACCTCTGTCTCATAGACGCTCTTCTTGCCCTGAAGGATGGCAATAGTTCTCTCAATACCCATTCCGGTATCAATACACTTTCTCTCCATCTCAACAAATTTTCCGTCTTCAGTCTTTCTGTAACCCATGAGAACGTCATTCCAGACTTCAAAGTACTTTCCACAACCACAACCAGGCTTACAGGACGGACCACACTTAGGCCTGCCGGTATCAATGAACATCTCAGTGTCTGGGCCACAAGGACCTGTCTCACCTGCCGGACCCCACCAGTTGTCCTCTCTTGGCATGAAATAGATTCTGTCATAAGGAATGCCCTGACTGTGCCAGATCTCAGCACTTTCAGTGTCTCTTGGAATTCCCTCTTCACCTTCAAATACAGTTACTGAGAGCTTATCGGGATCAATTCCGAGCTCCTTTGTCAAAAACTCGTAGCTCCAAGGGATCATCTCCTTTTTAAAATAGTCACCCAAGGACCAGTTTCCGAGCATCTCAAAGCATGTGAGGTGGTGTGGATCTCCTACGCTGTCAATATCTCCAGTTCTGATACACTTCTGATAGTCAGTAAGGCGCTTTCCAGCTGGATGTGGCTGACCAAGAATATACGGCACAAGTGGATGCATGCCGGCAGTTGTAAAAAGTACTGTCGGGTCGTTTTCAGGAATAACCGAAGCGCCACTGATCTGGACATGGCCTTTGGAAACAAAGAAATCAATAAACTTTTTTCTTAACTCATTAGCTGTCATATTTCCCACTTCTCATGCTTCAGCATGATTTATGGCAAATAATAATCACTTTAAGCCCTTTTTTCAACGCCTGAATAACTACTCGGGCCTTGCCTTGGCCTGCCCGAGTCTACTTTTTCACTGAAAAGCTGTTTTTTTTAAGTCCTCTTCAGTCAACTACCCATCACCTAAAGGTAATGGGCTTGTAACTGCCCAGTCGTAGTAACGGCTTATGCCTCCGACCTTTGACCCCAATAG
>CAJOOY010000017.1 GCA_905236385.1 uncultured Spirochaetia bacterium | reverse complement strand
TTTAAAAAATTTTTTTCGAAAAACACGTATAGCCGAAAAAAGCAATGGCCAAACTAAGCTCACGCCAAGCCATTTCAGGCTAAAAAATAGGCAGAGCCATCACAGCTCTGCCCAAATTTTTAAATCGTATTGGATTCAACCTTTATAAAGCTCAATAAGCTTCTGCAGGTGCTCCCATCTTGCCTTTGCTTCTTCCTCGTTCTTGACGAAGAGAACCTCAGCACGAGCCGGGAATTCACGAGTCAGACGGCTGTATCTGGCTTCGTTCATCAGGAACTCCTGGTAACCGCCGGCCGGTGCCTTGGAATCAAGTGTGAACTTGTTCTCTGCATCCGGGTTGAAGCGGAAGAGATTCCAGTAGCCACATTCAACAGCCTTCTTCATTTCCTTCTGACAGTTGGTCATACCACCCTTGATTGAGTGCATCTCACATGGGGCGTAACCAATGATCAATGAAGGTCCGTGGTAAGCCTCAGCTTCAGTGATTGCCTTGATTGTCTGAGCCGGGTTGGCGCCCATGGCAACCTGTGCAACATAGACATAGCCATACTGCATTGCAATCTCAGCAAGACTCTTCTTCTTGACTTCCTTACCGGCGGCTGCAAACTGTGCAACCTGACCAATGTTTGAAGCCTTGGAAGCCTGTCCACCAGTGTTGGAGTAAACTTCTGTATCGAATACGAAGATGTTTACATCCTGCTTGGAGGCAATTACGTGATCGAGACCGCCGTAACCAATGTCGTAAGCCCATCCGTCACCACCGAAGATCCAGACTGACTTCTTGGCAAGGTATTCCTTCTTAGCAAGGATTTCCTTAGCTCTGTCACATCCGCATGCTTCAAGAGCCTTGACGTAGTCTTCTGTTGCCTTCTGGTTGGCCTCTCCTTCGTTGAGAGTGTCAAGCCAAGCCTGAGCAGCAGCCTTTACAGCTTCGTTGTCGCCATTTTCAAGAAGCTCTTTTGTCTTCTCGACAAGGTCCTCACGGAGCTTGTTCTGGCCAACAAACATACCAAGACCGTGTTCTGCGTTATCCTCAAAGAGTGAGTTACACCATGCCGGTCCCTTACCTTCTTTAGTTGTGCAGAACGGAGATGTTGCTGCAGGGCCGCCCCAGATTGAAGAACAACCTGTTGCGTTTGAAATGTACATTCTGTCGCCGAAGAGCTGTGTTACAAGACGAGCGTAGCTTGTCTCAGCACAACCTGCACAGGAACCGGAGAACTGGAGCAGAGGCTGCTTGAACTGGCTGCCCTTGACTGTGTTGTCCTGCATATCCTTCTTGTCTGAGGTCTCTTCCTTGCAGTAGTTGAATACATCCTGCTGTTTGATCTCTTCTTCCATTGGAACCATCTCGAGAGCTCCAACCGGACAAGCGCCGACACAGACTCCACAACCCATACAATCAAGTGGAGAGACAGCAAGAGTGAACTTGTAAACACCCTTACCCTTACCGGCCTTGATATCTACAACCTTAGCAGCAGAAGGAAGCTTTGCAACCTCTTCTTCTGTAAGAGCATAAGGTCTGATTGTTGCGTGCGGGCAGACGTAAGAACAGTTGTTACACTGGATACACTTGGACTCGTTCCATCTTGGAACTGCAACTGCTACACCGCGCTTCTCGTAGTTAGAAGCACCAAGCTCAAACTGGCCGTCAACGTGATCAACAAATGCGCTGACTGGGAGGCTGTCGCCGTCCATCTTTCCAACAGGATCAAGAATACTTGATACCATCTTGACCAATTCTGCCTTGCCGGCTTTCTTGTCTTCAGCCTTCTTATCCTCGGCTGTGGCCCAGGAAGCTGGAACCTCTACCTTCTTGAATGCTGTTGCACCAAGATCAATGGCCTTGTGGTTCATGTCAACAATATCCTGTCCCTTCTTCAGGTAGGACTGTGTTGCCTTTTCCTTCATGTGTGCAATTGCTTCTTCCTGAGGCATGACCTTGGCAAGAGTGAAGAATGCACTCTGGAGGATTGTGTTTGTTCTCTTACCCATACCGATCTTCTGGGCAAGATCAATGGCGTCTATTGTGTAGAGCTGGATGTTGTTCTTAGCAATATAGCGCTTTGAAGCTGCATCCATGTGCTCGCCAAGCTCCTCCGGTGTCCACTGACAGTTAATCATGTAAACTCCGTTTGGTTTGACGTCCTGGACCATCTTGAAGCCCTTTGTAACATAACTTGGGTTATGGCAGGCAACAAAGTCAGCCTTGTTAATGTAGTAAGAACTCTTGATCGGGTTGTCACCGAATCTGAGGTGAGAAATAGTTACACCACCAGTCTTCTTTGAGTCGTACTGGAAGTAAGCCTGAACGTACTTGTCTGTGTAGTCTCCGATAATCTTGATGGAGTTCTTGTTTGCACCGACAGTTCCGTCTCCGCCGAGACCCCAGAACTTGCACTCTATAGTTCCCTTGGCTGCTGTATTCGGGCAGTCTTTGTCCTCTTCGAGGCTGAGGTTTGTAACATCATCCACAATACCGATTGTGAAGAATCTCTTCGGCTGAGCCTTCTTGAGCTCGTTGTAAACTGCAAATACTGATGAAGGAGGAGTGTCCTTTGAACCGAGACCGTATCTGCCGCCGGAGATGGTAACGCCCTGGATACCTGCGTTTGCAACTGCTGTTACAACATCCTGGTAAAGTGGCTCACCCTGGCTTCCCGGCTCTTTGGTTCTGTCGAGTACTGCAATCTTCTTTGCTGTCTTTGGAATAGCTTCAAGGAGTTTTTCAGGAGCAAACGGGCGGAAAAGTCTGACCTTTACAAGACCAACCTTCTCTCCGTGAGCGTTGAGGTAGTCAACTACTTCATCTGCCACATCACAGATTGAACCCATGGCAACAATAACTCTGTCTGCATCTGGAGCTCCGTAGTAGTTAAAGAGCTTGTAGTCAGTTCCGAGCTTCTCGTTGACCTTTTCCATGTACTTCTCTACAACTGCAGGAAGAGCATCATAGTACTTGTTGCAAGCTTCTCTGTGCTGGAAGAAGATATCTCCGTTTTCATGAGAACCTCTCATGTGAGGATGGTTCGGGTTAAGAGCGTGAGCTCTGAACTCTTCAACAGCCTTCATATCACACATGTCTTTGAGATCTGCATAATCCCAAACAGCAATCTTCTGAATCTCGTGGCTGGTTCTGAAACCATCAAAGAAGTTGATGAAAGGAACCTTTCCTGAGAGAGCTGACAGGTGAGCAACTGGAGCAAGGTCCATAACTTCCTGAACATTGCCTTCACAAAGCATGGCAAAACCTGTCTGGCGGCAAGCCATAACGTCACTGTGGTCTCCGAAAATGTTCAGAGCGTGAGTTGAAACTGTTCTTGCACTGACATGGAAAACTGTCGGAAGCTGTTCTGCAGCAATCTTGTACATGTTCGGAATCATGAGAAGAAGGCCCTGAGAAGCTGTGTAAGTTGTGGTCAGAGCACCTGCTCCGAGAGAACCATGAACAGCACCTGCGGCACCGGCTTCAGACTGCATTTCTACAACCTTTACCTGGTTTCCGAAAATGTTCTTCAGTCCGTTAGCACTCCACTGGTCAACAAGGTCGGCCATTGGGCTGGACGGAGTGATGGGATAGATTGCTGCAACTTCAGAGAAAGCATAGCTTACATGAGCGGCTGCATTGTTTCCATCCATCGATTTCATTTTGCGTTTAATCATGAAACACCCCTATAAAAATATTTGTTTTTGTGTGACTAGCTATCTCACACAACAGCTTGATTATTTTATATCAAAGAGTGTCTGAAAACAACCAAAACAACCCAAAACAAACAAAAACAAACAAAAACAAGGGCCACAAAATGTGACCCTTGAAAGCAACAGTAGTTTCCGGCTTGTGTGAAGACCGGACAAAATTATCAGAAGCCCTGATCGCACATGGCGTCAGCAACTTTCTTGAAACCAGCAATATTTGCGCCCTTGACGTAGTTGACGTAACCGTCTTTCTCTTTACCTTCCCTTACGCAGGCATCAAATATGTTCTTCATGATAGCATGCAGATTCTTGTCAACTTCTTCAGCTGACCACTTCAGGTGCTGAGCGTTCTGTGTCATTTCAAGACCGGATGTGGCAACACCACCGGCGTTGACTGCCTTACCTGGGCAGAACGGAATCTTTGCCTTCTGGAATTCAGCAATAGCCTCTGGTGTGCATCCCATGTTGGATACTTCAATAGCATACTTCACACCGTTCTTGATAAGAAGCTTTGCATCTTCTCCATTGAGCTCGTTCTGAAGAGCACATGTGAAAGCAATGTCTACTGGAACTTCCCAGATCTTCTTGCCTGGGACGAACTTGCAACCGAACTTCTCTGCATAAGGAGCAACAATATTCTTGTTGGAAGCTCTGAGAGCGAGCATGAAGTCCCACTTCTCCGGTGTGCCGACACCCTCTTCATCAATAATGTATCCGTCTGGTCCGGAGATGGCTACAACCTTAGCTCCGAGCTGAGAGGCCTTCATGGCTGAACCCCAAGCTACGTTACCGAAACCTGAAACAGAAACTCTCTTTCCCTTGAATGTGTCTCCGTTGAGCTTGAGCACTTCATCTGTAAAGTACATGGCACCAAAGCCTGTAGCTTCTGGTCTGATCAGAGACCCACCCCAGGTCTGACCCTTACCTGTAAGAACGCCGGTGTTCTCGTTTCTGATCTTTCTCCACTGGCCGTACATGTAACCGATCTCTCTACCGCCAACACCGAGGTCGCCGGCTGGAACGTCTGTATCTGGTCCAATGTACTTCTGAAGCTCTGTCATGAAAGCTCTGCAGAAGCGCATGATTTCTCTGTCTGATTTTCCAACCGGATCAAAGTCGGAACCACCCTTACCGCCGCCCATCGGGAGGGTTGTAAGGCTGTTTTTGAAGATCTGCTCAAAGCCCAGGAACTTCAGTGTTCCGAGGGTTACATTCCTGGCGAACCTGAGGCCACCTTTGTAGGGTCCGATAGCATTATTGAACTGAACTCTGTAGCCACGGTTTACCTGAATTTCATGATTGTCATCTTCCCACTCAACCTTGAACTCATAGACACGGTCCGGTTCAATGATTCTGTCGAGAATCTTGTTCTCAAGATACTTGGGAGTGCTGTTGACTACGTCAATAACAGACTCAATAACTTCTCTTGAAGCCTGAATGAACTCCGGCTGTCCCGGATTCCTTCTTTCAACCTCTGCCATAAACTGATCTAAATTGTACATGTATTCCTCCAAGAATGCACAAATAGTCTAAGACCGTGAAAATAGAGCTGTCAACGATTTTTGTCTCTAGGAAAACTTGGAAAAAGGAAAACTGAGCAAAACCTAAAACACAAAAAGAAAAATTGAGCAAAACATAAAAACAGGCAAAAAACCAGGTTTATATGTTGAAAAAGGCCCAAACTCGGTCCGCGCTTACAGGCACAGGAGCTATAATTTGAATCTTTTCTCCGCTTACTGGATGAACAAATACAGCCTCCCTGGAGTGCAGGCAGATTCCCCCGTCTTCATTTGAGCGTGGGAAGCCGTATTTCAAGTCTCCTTTTATGTGGACAGCGCAAGCTGCCAGCTGGGCTCTTATCTGGTGGTGGCGCCCGGTTAGAAGTTTTATTTCCAAGAGTTTGTAGCGCTCTGAAGAGCCTATCTCCCTGAAAAGAAGTCTTGCCTCTTTTGCCCCTGGGCGCATGTCTGTATAGGCAAAGCTCTTGTTTTTAGCTTCGTTTCGGCAGATGTAGTGAACTAATTCCCCTTCTTTGCTCCCAAGTCCCTTGTCTGTTACGGCCCAGTAGGTTTTGTCCACCCCGCCCTCGCGGAAGAGAGAGTTCATGCGCACAAGAGCCTTCTCGGTTCTGCAGAAAATGACAACTCCGCTTGTAGGGCGGTCCAGACGGTGGGGGATACCGAGATAGACATTGCCCGGCTTATTGTACTTTTTCTTCAGGTAGATTTTAACCTCGTCAGCCAAGCAGACGTCTCCGGTTTTGTCCTTTTGCACTATCTCGCCAGGGAGTTTGTTGACTACAATCAAGTGGTTGTCTTCGTAGAGAATTCTGCTCTCAAGGCCGCTTAAAACGTCAATCATGCGCACACAAAGCCCTCAACCTTTAATCAAACAATCCCGGCCCTTCATCGTCTTCGGGCTCGACCTCTTTTCTCACTTCGGCGGTGGCGGGGCGCTCCTTGATCACCTTAAACCTCATGGAAGCTATCTCGCGCTTTGAAAGCAGTACGCCACCGGCCTTGGCGCCCTTGACGCGGAAGTCTCCAAAGTAGCACTTAGCCTCTTTGTTCCGACCAGCGCCCTTAAAGGTTATGGTTACCTCTGTCTCGTTGGCCGTTGAAAGCTTGCGCAATATATTATCCTCTGGGTCAGGCAAGAAGTCGTAGCTCTTGTTCAAGATAAAGCCTGTGGTGAACTTGGCACGCTTGATAAAGGTCTTCTTTGTGGACTTCTCCTGGTAGATGGCTGTGAAGACTATGTTCTCCAACGCATCTTTATCAGCAAGTCCTATATACACCGCCTCCTTTCCAATAAAGGTCTTTTCAGAAACAGGAATGCAGTAGTAAGAGCCCTTCTTGTTAATTACCAGAACCTTGTCAAACTCTGAGACCTTATCAACAACTATTCCAGTCTTAACAGATGTGCCCAGGTAGCCAGTGGTCTCATCATAGCGCAGATCCAGATCCCGCTTTGCTACATCCTTGATAGCTACGGTGTCAAAGCCTTCAATCTTTGTCTTTCTCTTGTGCAGTGGCACATCCAGGTCTTTTCTTATATCTTTAAGAGTGTTCACCGCGTACTCTTTCAGGTGAGACAGGTTGTACTCGCAGAGCTTTATATCTGCGTTTATCTGGTCTATCTCCTGCTGGTTTTTCTCTATATCAAAGAGAGAGATTCTGCGGATAGGGACTTTAAGAAGACGCTCAATATCGTCCTTAGAAACTTCTCTTACAAGCTCATCTTTGTACGGTTCAAAACCGGTGCGAACTGCCTCTTCTACAGCTTCCTGAGTGCGTTTTTGCTCTATTCTCTTATAGATTCTCTCTTCTATGAATATGCGCTCCAGGGTGCGTGCATGAAGCTTGTCATAAAGGTGGCCCCGCTCCACTTCCAGCTCTGCCTTGCTGACCTTAATCAGGTGGTCGGCGTGGTA
Source organism: uncultured Spirochaetia bacterium (assembly GCA_905236385.1). Lineage (GTDB taxonomy): Bacteria > Spirochaetota > Spirochaetia > Sphaerochaetales > Sphaerochaetaceae > UBA1265. Next base: position 3,109 of record CAJOOY010000017.1, on the reverse strand, counting down.
ACGCACTATCTCGCTCACCGTAATCACGTGCGGCAGCTTATCCTTTATAACCAGGCAGTTAACAGAAATCTTCTGCTCACACAAAGTGTAGGCATACAAGGCGTCTACCAGGTCGGAAGTGTATGTGCCCTTGCTCAGATAAAGCTCAACGTTGACCTTGTCCGCAGTAAAGTCGTTAACCTGCGCAACCTTCAGCCTGCCCTTCTTGGCCGCAGCGTCTATGCTCTGAATCATCTTCTCAGAGTCCACGCCGAACGGCAGCTCTTCAATCACTATCTTCTTCGGGTTTGTAGTATCCAGCTTGGCTCTGATGGCAACACTTCCAAGCCCGTCCTGGTAGTCGGACACGTCCATAATTCCGCCACCGGGGAAGTCAGGGTACAGCTTGAAATCCTCTCCCTTGATTGCAGCTATCTGCGCGTCTATCACTTCCAACGCATTGTGAGGCAGAATTTTTGTACTCATGCCTACGGCAATGCCCTCCGTGCCCTGTATCAGAACTACGGGGATTTTTGCAGGAAAGACCACCGGCTCCTTACTTCTGCCGTCATAGGACTCAACGTACTCAGTTATCTCCGGATTGTAGAGAACCTTCTTTGCAAAAGGCAGGAGGCGGCACTCAATGTATCTTGAAGCGGCTGCTCCGTCTCCTGTCATGAAGTTTCCGTAGTTACCCTGCTTGTCTATGAACAGGTCGCAGTTGGCCAGGTTTACAAGGGCTGTATAGATGGACTGATCTCCATGTGGATGGTAGTGCATGGTGGAACCAACCACGTTTGCAACCTTGTGAAACCTGCCGTCATCCATCTCAATGAGGGTGTGCAGAATTCTTCTCTGTACCGGCTTCAGGCCGTCTTCAATATCCGGAATGGCTCTGTCCTTGATGACGTATGAGGCGTATTCTATGAAATTCTGTCTGAATATTTCTTTTGCGTTTGCCATATGCGCCCCTACCCTTACACCAGATTATCCATAATGAAATCTCTTCTCTCGGGAGTGTTGTTTCCCATATAGAAGTTCATGGCCTTCCTAGCCTCTGAAAGACTTTCAATAGTCACAGGAATAAGGCGCATGTCTTCTCCTATGAACTGGCCGAACTCCTTGGCACTGATTTCTCCCAGACCTTTGAACCTGGTCACCTCAGAGCCCTTTATCTGCTTCATCATGGTGTCTCGCTCCTGCTCGCTGTAGCAGTAGGTTGTAACACTCTTGTTTCTGACTCTGAAAAGCGGGGTGTCCAGAATCCATACACGCCCTGTTCTGATGAGCTCTTCAAAGTAGCTTAAGAAGTATGTGAGTAGGAGAATTCTTATGTGGAAACCGTCAATATCAGCATCGGTCGCAAAGATAACCTTTGCATACCTAAGGCCCTCTATTCCATTCTCTATGCCAAGGGCCGCCATAACATTGTACAGCTCCGCGTTCTTGTACATGTCACTCAAGCTCAGGCCGTTTGTGTTCAGAGGCTTTCCTCTAAGGCTGAAGACTGCCTGAGTCATAACGTCTCTTGCTGTGTTTAGGGTTCCTGAAGCCGAGTCTCCCTCTGTAAGGAAGATCATGGACCTTTCACCCATATCTGCATGGGCTCCGCTCTGACCAAGGTGGAACTTACAGTCCTTAAGCTTGGGAATGTTCAAAGAAATCTTCTTTGCGTTCTCTTTGGCCACTTTCTTTACTTCAGAAAGCTTTTTTCTGATTGTCTCGTTCTGGATTATCTTCTGGCTCAGTAGCTGCGCATCTTCCGGGTTCTTATGTAAGAACTCAAGAACAGCCTCTTTTACTTCATCAATTATCGGGCCTCTGATTTCAGTGTTTCCAAGCTTGTTCTTTGTCTGGCTTTCAAAAACAGGAGTTTCAACCTTTATGGCCACAGCTCCAACTATCCCTTCTCTTACATCCTGTGGGCTCCAGGTTTTTTTGAAGAACTCGTTTATACCTTTCAGAATTCCTTCTTTAAATGCTGCCTGGTGCGTTCCTCCGTCTGAGGTGTACTGTCCGTTTACATAGGAGTAGTAAGTCTCACCACTGAACTCTCTAGTGTGGGTAAATGCAAACTCAAGAGTCTTAGCCCTGTAGTGCACCATTTTGTATATGCCGTTGTCCTCTACTTCCTTTTCCAGCAGATCCAGCAGTCCGTGCTGGCTTTTGAAGATTCTCTTGTTGTAATCAATAGTAAGCCCTGTGTTCAGATAGCAGTAGTTTTCTATTCTTTTAATGATAAAATCATCATTGTAGGCATACTTACCAAAGACTTCTTTGTCAGCAACAAACTCTGTCAAAGTCCCGTCCGGCTCATCTGTCTTGCCCTTGTTCTGCTTTGTAAGAACTCCTTTTTCAAACCAGGCTTCAACAAACTCTCCGCCTCTGAAGCTCTTTACGTGGAAGGAGGAGCTCATGGCGTTTACTGCCTTGGTACCGACTCCGTTCAGACCTACTGAGAACTGGAAAACACTGTTGTTGTACTTAGCTCCCGTGTTTATCTGAGACACGCATTCAACAACCTTTCCAAGGGGGATTCCTCTTCCAACGTCTCTTACAGAAACAAGGTCTCCTTCCCTTCTTACGGTAATCCTGTTTCCACAGCCCATTATGAATTCATCTATGCTGTTGTCTATAACCTCTTTCATAAGGACATAGATTCCGTCATCCTGATGCGTTCCGTCTCCCAGCCGGCCTATATACATACCGGGTCTGAGTCTTATGTGCTCGAGGGAGGAAACGTGCTGTATTGAGTCATCATTGTATTCTTTTGTCTTGGAAACAGTTGTTGCAGCCATGCCGCTATTCTAGCAAAAATGCCGGCTTTGGAAAACTGTTTTTATACAGAGCCCCCTAAATGTGTGGTTTCCACACCTCATAAGCCCCTGTAAAAGGTGGTCACTCGTCCTTGACTGTGGCCAGACCGCCCTGAGAAGTCTCCTTGAAAATGTAGGGAAGAGCCTCTCCGGTTTCCATCATGACAGTGATTACGTTGTCCAGGCTGACCCTGTGTCTGCCATCTGACAAAAGAGCATAGGTTGCGTGGTTGAGAGCCCTCATGGTAGCCATGGCGTTTCTCTCAATGCACGGAATCTGCACCAGTCCGAGCATGGGGTCGCAGGTCAGTCCT
>CAJOOY010000016.1 GCA_905236385.1 uncultured Spirochaetia bacterium | reverse complement strand
TGGCTACGAATTTACAAGGCTCCTCCCACCGCCCAAGGGCAGTGGGTTTCCGCCTACAACAACAGAAAGGATTTTATTTATGAAAATCGGCCTATATAAAAAAAGTCCGGATAACCGGACCTTTTTGCCGCCTCCAGGAATTGAACCAGGGACACAGGGATTTTCAGTCCCTTGCTCTACCAACTGAGCTAAAGCGGCGTGCAGAGATATGTATAACCGAATATTAATCTTCTGTCAACAAGCATAGGTAGAATTTTTTCTCCTGAAAAGTATAATAAAACAAATGACCAACGCTGATTTTGCTATCAATTATGATGCTCTACTATATTTAACCTCTAAGGCAGACAGATTCTGTTTGGAAGCTATCAGTAAGGCCGAGAGTCTTGCAGGAGTTGAGGTTAAGACCAAACCACTGTATGAGTTCTCACAAATCTGGGCTGAGGTTCTTGGAACCGACAGTTCAACTTTGGTTAGGGCTTGGGACAGATCTGCCAGAGCTTTTGATAATCTTCCAAAAGGCACTGTAATTATTACTCCAAAAGACCCCTTGTGGCCTAGAGATGTAACAGACACCCCGTTTTTGTTTCTTAGGGGCCAATCAGACTTTTTGAAAAAAGATGGTGTTTGCATAGTGGGAACTAGGACTCCTTCCGATCAGGGCGTGGCTTGGACTAGAGTAGCAGTAAGTTCATTAGACAAGGAGTTTGTGATAATTAGTGGACTGGCTATGGGCGTGGACGGAGTTTCTCACATACAGGCGCTTTCAGATAAGCAGAAAACTATTGCAGTGATTGGAACACCAATAAATGAGTACTACCCTGCTCAGCATAAAAAACTGCAAGATGCCATAGCTGAAAACGGGCTGCTAGTTTCAAGGTTTTTCCCAACTCAGGGCGTTCAAAAGTACTTTTTCATGATGCGAAACCTACTGATGAGTCAGATAGGAAAAGCCAGCTTTGTTATTGAATCTCAGGACGGTGGTGGCGGAGTCAGCCAAGCTTCATACACTGAAAAACAGGGCAAACCGGTTCTGGTTTTGAAGGAAACTTTTGAGAACAGAACCTATCTCTGGCCGAGAAAACTCAAGGACCCGGTTTTGGTTCCATCAGCAGAGCGCTCATGTGCCACTCTAAAGGCAGCTCTGGAAAAGAGAAAGAACATACAGCCAAGTCTGTTCTGAGGCCACAGAGCACGAATAACCTGAGAGGCTAATACATTTTAGAAGTTTTGCATTTGAACCGGTAATAAGAATCCGCATATTTGTGCGCAATAGCCGGTTAACAAAAAGATACCATTCATCAATACTCTCATAGGCAAAAGGGAAACCTGAATTTTTTATTAAATTGAAGCAGAATCAACCTAGACTGCACTATTTTTGAGATTTTTCTTCTGAAAGTTGCTCAAACATGGCCGTCATGGTTGGGTTGTCCTTGGTGAGCTTCTTGACAGTCAGCTTGTCGGCCTTCTCGTTAGCCAGCCTGAGGTTGTTCTCCGAGCCGAGCAGGTTTTTCTTTATGGCCTCAAGCTTCCTGATTGTGTCATCAATCTGCTCAACGGCCGTTAAAAACTTGTCCGAAGCCAGTCGGTAATTGCGGTCGAAATCTCGTTTGAAGTCGTTAAGGTTGTCTTCAAAATGGCTGATATCATAATTCTGGGCCTTAATAATAGCCAGCTCTTTTTTGTAAGAGTAGGAATTCAGTGCAGCGTTCCTCAAGAACGAGATTACTGGAATGAAGAACTGCGGACGGATTACATACATTTTGGGGTAGCGGTGAGAGACGTCTACTATGCCATCATTATACAGAGGATTATCTGCTTCAAGCATGGTCACAAGAACAGCATACTCACAGCCCTTCTCGTTTCTATCCTTATCAAGCTTCTTGAAAAAGTCTTCATTCTTGTGCTTTACGGCAGTATCATCAGCCTCATTTTTCATCTCAAACATAATGGAGATGAGTTCAGTGCCGTCCTCAGAATAGTCTCTGAAGATGAAGTCGCCTTTTGAACCAGAGGACGCATCATTGTCCTTTTCAAAGTAGGAGCGAGGGAAGGCCACTGAGCGCAGGCGATCAAATTCATTGTGACAGTAGATTTCTAAGCTTTCACCTATGGCCTTAGTTGACTGAGAGAGCTTAAAGTTCTTTAGCCTCTCAACCTCTTCTTCCTGGTACTTGAACTTTGTTTCATAACCTTCAGTTATGTTTTTTAGCTCTAGTGCATGCTTAGTATCCTTGTTTTCAAGTTGAGACTTAAGGTCTCTAACCAAAGCCTCTTTTTCACTAGCATCCTTCTCGGCTTCTCTCAAAGCTTCTTGAACGGCAATAATTCTCTCTTTGTCTTTCATTTCAAGTGAGGCCCTAAGGTTATTTATCTCCATCTCTTTTTTTGAAAGATCATCTTTGTAGGTAGAAGCAGTCTGAGTGCGCACCAAGTCTATCTCACTCTTCTTCTTTTCCTCCAAAGCCTCAAGGCGGTTGTGGATTTCTTGCTCGAACTCTCTATTACGAATCTGCTGAACTATGGCAGCATAACCGGACTCATCAACTGTAAAAGCCTTGTGGCAATGTGGACAGATAATTTCACTCATAAAAACCTCACACCTAAAAGATAGCACTAAAATAATAACACAAAAACAATAGCAGAAGAAACGTGGCCATGAGCTCACATAAAGATTACATAAAGAAAACTTTTGAATCAAACACAAAGAGTCCTGTAATAAACACATGACACATTCTGAATTTCTGGAACTTCTGAAGAAAGAAATGGTTCCTGCCATGGGTTGCACAGAGCCTGCAGCCGCTGCCCTTGCCGGAGCTGGAGCCAAAGAACTGCTTAAGGATTATCCCGTAGAGAAAGTGGTTGTAAGAGCGTCTAGAAACATGATTAAAAATGCCATGGGCGTTGGCCTGCCGAACTGCGAGCAGAAGGGAATACTCATGGCGGTTGCGCTTGGGATTGTTAAAGGCAGAACAGATAGAAATCTTAACATACTGTCTAATGTGACAGATGAAGACATAAAGCAAGCACAAAAAATTAAATTAGAGCTTATTCTCGCTGAAAAAGTACCGCAGCTTTATGTTAGCGTGGAGCTTTGGGGCGAAGGGCACAAGGCAACGGCGGTCATCTCGGGGGAGCACAACCGCTTCACTTACTGCGCCGAGGTTCAGAAAACGGACCTCAGTGCCCTTTTGAACGTGAGTATTAGAGACATAAAAGAGTTTGCGGACGGCGCTAAGGCGGAAGAGCTGACATTCATAAATAAAATCCTTTCTGTTGTTGTAGGCGGAAACCCACTGCCCTTGGGCGGTGGGAGGAGCCTTGTAAATTCGTAGCCAT
>CAJOOY010000015.1 GCA_905236385.1 uncultured Spirochaetia bacterium | reverse complement strand
TCTGGTCGTGACATTATCCTGAGGACCGTTGGCATAAGCTGTTGTTTCATCGGTTTTATAGACGTGTACACCAGTACCGATTGTCAGAGTTCCGTGTGATGAACCACCATTTCCTGCACCGATTCCAACTGCTCCGGAGCCACCCGTTGCTGTTACAGTTCCACCGTTAATTTCAACAGTTCCTAAAACACTGGAACCTGAGTTACTACCAATTCCGGCACCACCGTTTCCGTCACCTGTTGCTGTAACAGTTCCACCGTTAATTGTAATATAACCTTTCTCCAATTTAACGCTAATTCCGGCACATTGGCCGCCACCTTGTGCTGTTACACTTCCTCCATTAATTATAACAGTTGCATTATCGCTGCCAATTCCGGCTCCACTTGTCCCATTTTTACTTTGAGCTGTCAAAGCTCCACCATTGATTATTAGAGAACCACTATAGTTAAGCGAAATTGCATCTGCCCCTTGAGAGCTATTTGTTGCTATCACTGTTCCTCCATCAATTGTAACAGTAGCGTACGTGCCGATACTCATTCCGTGTCCCGACCCCTGTGATGTTTTTGTTGTTGTAACAGTTCCTTTTCCGTCAATTGTGAGCGAGCCAGATACATCTACATCGATAGTGTTCTTAGCAGTTAGAGTCAGATTTTTTGGAAGGAAGAGTTTGACATTTTTTCCTACAGAGATAGTGTCTTCTATTGTTACATCACTGGTTAGCGTATAGGTTTCATTATCAGCCCAGCCTGTTAAGCTACTTGTTAAAGGTATTCCCCACTGAGCATACAAGGTGAGATTAGCTGTCAGAGTAACAGACTCTCCGTTTTCATAATAAGTGCCGGTTCCATCACTATTTGTTGTCCACCCTACAAATACCTTTCCATCAGGTGCTGTAAATGCGTTGTCATTAATAGCTGTTGCAGTGTTATACGTTACAGGCTGATTGTTCATAGTTCCTGAACCACCATTGGCATTGAAAGTAATTGTCGGTTGTCCCCACTGAGCATAAAGAGTGACAGTGGCTCCGTCTGTTGCTGTGAGGTTCTCTACGCTAGCTTTATCAGCATAAGAAGTTCCAGTTCCATCACTTGCTGTGTTCCAACCGCTAAAGATGAATCCTTCTCTTGTAAATGAATTTTCTGTGAGATTCGTTTCCTCATCATAAGTTAAACTCATGGAATTCATGGTTCCGGTTCCTTCGTTGGAACTGAAGGCAACAGTGTAGGTATTAGCGGCCCACCGAGCATAGATGGTAATATCTGATTTGGATTCAATATTTCCCTTATCAGCATAAGCGGTGCCAGTTCCATCAGCTTTTGTATTCCACTGTGAGAAGTGATAACCTGTTTTTGTAAATGTATTTGCGTTCAGGGTTCCGCTTTTCCCGCTTATCTTCTGACTGGCCATTGTGCCTTCTCCGCCGTTTGCATTGAAGGTAACCTTGATACCGAAGGCTTCCGCTATTTGACTTTCCTGATCACAGGAGAATAAAAGTACAGCCAGAAATGCTGTAAGTAGTATGACAAAAAGTTTCTTCATAATCTGTTTCCCTTAAATATTTATCTGAGCACCGAGTACTGTCTTAAAATCCATGTCAGAAGATTCTGCACTGTTTCCAACCTGGGGGCAAAGACCCAGATCAAGACCGAGCGTTGCACTTACCTTGCTGTTCAAACGGCTTCCGAAACCAAGATAGAAATCTGTTCCAAAATACACATCTTTCAGAGAGCCGACCATTCTGTAGTCAATTCCAAGTGAGACTTCTGCAGTTGCAAAGAACTTGTCGTTAAAGTCGTAGCTGTATCCGCCTACTGCTCTCAGTTTGAGAACAAGGTAGTCCTCTTCAAGTTCGCTGAATGTGAATACATTGATATCTGAATCCAGACCAACCCTAAGGCCTTTCCATATTTCATATCTGACTCCGGCACCAGTAGCATAGCCAAAATCTGATGTGTATGTTTCACCGTAGGAAACCCTCATCATGGCAAAGGGGTCAAATCTTCCTACAACAGAAAACCTGGATGTGCTTTCTGCTGCAGAAACAGCAGTGACACAAACAAGAGCTATCAAGATAAATACAAGAGTTTTTTTCATATCTTCCTCCACTATTAATCATAAATAATTCTGTGGGGGGGGGCAATCTTCAGACAGAGAAAAGAAGCTCAGTATAATCAGGGAAGGGCCAGAAGTCTGAGCTAGTGAGGCGTTCCAAGGCATCTGCACTCTTTCTGCACCTTTCCATCTGTGGGTAGAGTTCTTTGCTGCAGAAGACCATGAGGGCACAGTTGTCATCAAACGAGCTGGCTTTTTCCACTAATTCTTCAAGAGCTTTGCAGTTTTTAAGAAGAGCCGAAGACTCTTTATCAATCTCTGATAGGATAGTAGAGTTGAGGACCATGCTTGAAGCTTTTGAGATTTTAGAAGAGAAGAGGGCAACTGAAGTGAAAATCTCATGAAGCATCTTAATCATGGTTTTAGCTTCTATAAGAGCCACTGAGCAGTACTTCTGCTTGTGAACCTCATCCCGGCCCTGCATCTCGGTTAGAGTGTAAATACCACCTTCGGTCAGAAGCTTTATGTTCTTCTCACTCATGTACTCAGGAAGAGTTTCAGCAGTGTTACTGAGGTTTTTTAACCCTCTCTTTTTAGCTTCTTCAGCCCACTGACCGTCGTAGCCGTTGCCATTGAAAACTATTCTTCTGTGCCCTTTGAGCATGGATTTAATCAGATTATTCAAATCTTCTTCTAAATTCTTTGAGCCTTCCAGCTTGTCAGCAACTTCCTTCAGCTCCTTAGCCATAATTGCGTTCAGGTAAGTGACTGGGCTGGCTATGGACTGGCTGGAGCCAGGCATACGGAACTCAAACTTGTTTCCAGTGTAGGCTATGGCAGAAGTTCTGTTTCTATCGGTTAAATCTTTTGGAATTCTGAGTAGCACTGCCTTGCCAGCTTCCATAAGAGAGCCTTCTGAGAATTCAAAAGAGGAGTTGTTGATAATGCTGTCTATCAGAGATTCAAGGTAGTGACCTGTGAATACTGAGATAATTACCGGTGGGGCTTCAAGGCCACCAAGGCGTAAATCATTTCCAGAATAGGCAGTTGAGCAGCGTAGGAGTTCTGAGTACTCATCTACACCCTTAAGGAAGGCTGATAGCATGAGAATGAAACGTCTGTTGGATTTGGGACTGTCTCCAGGAGAGAAGAGGTTCTCCCCCTTGTCTGTGGAGAGGGACCAGTTCACGTGTTTTCCTGATCCGTTTGTGCCTGCAAAAGGTTTTTCATGAAGAAGACAGACTAGATTATGGTCATCTGCAACTCTTCTCATTATCTCCATGGTGAGCTGGTTTTCATCATTTGCACGGTTGGCGCTTGTAAAGAATGGGGCCATTTCAAACTGAGCCGGAGCTACTTCGTTGTGCTCAGTCTTTGAGCAGATGCCCAGCTTCCACAGGGCTCTGTTGAGGTCTTTCATGAACTTAGAAACCTCAGGCTTTATGGCTCCGTAGTAGTGGTCATCTAGTTCCTGGCCCTTGGGGGAGGGTGCTCCGAGAAGAGTTCTTCCACAGAGTCTTAAATCTGAGCGCTTGTTGAAAAGCTCTTTTCTGATTAAGAAGTACTCCTGCTCAGCACCAACGTTTGCTGTAACACTCTTACTTTCATTATCTCCTAGAATCTTGAGAACTCTTAAGGCCTGCTTGTTCAGTTCATCACAGGAGCGCAGAAGAGGTGTTTTCTTGTCCAGAGACTCACCTGAGTATGAGAAAAAGACGGTTGGAATATAGAGGGTTCTATCTTTAATGAAGGCGTAGGAAGTGGGGTCCCATGCACTGTAACCCCTGGCTTCAAAAGTGGACCTTAGACCACCGGAAGGGAAGGAAGAGGCGTCCGGCTCTCCCTTGATAAGCTCTTTACTGGTAAACTCAAGTCTGAACCCATCTTCATCAGTTGGAATCATGAAGCCTTCATGTTTTTCAGCTGTAACTCCTGTCAGAGGCTGAAACCAGTGGGAGTAGTGGGTGGCTCCATGTTCCAGAGCCCAGGTTTTCATGGCATCTGCAATCTCGGAAGCAGTTTCAGAACTGAGCACTTTTCTCTGAAGGACACAGGAAGACCAAGAATCAAAAGCCTCTTTACTCAGATACTTTTTCATGGCCGTCTTGTTGAAGACCAGAGAACCAAAACCAATATTCTCAAATTCAGTTGTGCCCATGAGTTACCACCTGTCCCTGTTTTCTGGGAATTCTATTTATTTTGAAAAGAAAAGTACATACGAATTAGGCACAGCGGGAATCGAACCCGCATTTTATCCTCCGGAGGGATACGCTTTATCCATTAAGCTATGCGCCCAAGAAAGGCTTATTTCAACCCTTAAGGGAAACCTTTCTGATAGTCTTTTTTCTGACAACTTCTACGGGGGAGACGGCCTTGCGGGTAAGAAGGTAGCACTTGTGGATCTTTCCACTGCGCTTGAAGTCTTCCCCTATGGTCTGCTCAGTTATATCTTCAATCCTGTAGATTTCCCCTAGCTCTTCATCCATTTTAAAGCGTGTGTAGTTTGTAGAGAAGATGAGGGTCCCTTCTTTAGAAAGGTGCCTCATGCACTGCCTGATCAGGTAGGCGTGGTCTCTTTGGATATCAAACGTGCCACGGCTCTTGTTGTTGGAGAAGGTCGGTGGGTCGCAGAAGATCAGATCAAAGCGGTCTCTGCTGGTCTTCAGGTACTCTATACTGTCTGACTTGTAGTAGAAGTGATTCAGACCTGAAAAACCGTTAACAAACATGTTTTTCTGAGCCCAATCAAGGTAGGTTGAGCTGGTGTCTACGCTGACAGTTGAAAGAGCTTTTCCTGCTGCTGCATGGACTGTTGCAGTTCCTGTGTAGCAGAAGAGGTTTAAAAATCTCTTGTTCTCAGCCATCTTTTCAATCATGGCTCTGACTGGCCTGTGGTCAAGGAAGATTCCTGTGTCCAGATAGTCTCTGAAGTTTACTGAGAAGTGGTGACCGTTTTCCTGAACCATGAAGAAGTGGGACAAAGACGGAGTGCTGCGCCTGACGTACTGGCTGTCTCCTCTCTGGCGTTCACGGCGCTTGACAAAGATGTTTTCCAGGTCTGTTCCTGTAGCTCTTTCAGTTGCAAGAATGAGCTCCTCAAGACGCCTGGAGGCATCTTCCTCGGGAATGGAGGAGGGGGCTGCGTACTCTTGGAGTGTTATCCACTTGCCTTCATAAAAATCAATGGCGGCGCTGTATTCGGGCATGTCGGCATCGTACAAACGGTAGCAGGTTATGCCCTGTTTGGCCATCTGTTTGCCAATGGATTCCAGGTTCTTTTTGAGTCTGTTGTAGGCCATTTGCGCACCCGGTGAGAGCTCCTGGGAGAGCCGTTCAGCCCTCTTTGCGTCTGCTTTTTCCTTGAGGGCCTTTCTCTCTTCCTCATTAAAGACGTAGTAGTGGGCAAGCTGGCACTCAAGGCCACCGTTGATTATCTTGTTGGTCCGCTCGGGCTTCATCTCAATGTAGCCAAGAAGCTCCACGTCCGAGCTGAGAACGGAGATCTTCCAGCCACCAAAGTAGTCGAAAAAGATGCGTCCGGTGTCTGAATAGAGGTTTCTCAGCGCAGCCTTTGAGTCTTCCAGCCTGACCCCATACGGTGGGTCTGTGACAACACTTCCGCTGCTGCCAAGGGCCTTTATTTCTTCCTCTGTGACCTTTCTGAAGTCTTTGACTGAGAACTCAATCAGGTCCAGTACTCCTGCTCTGAGGGCATTTGCCTTTGCTATTCCTATGGCTTTTTCGCTTATGTCCCAACCATAGATTTTGCAGGTTGCGGGGTGGATGGCTTTTTCAGCTTCATCAAGAACTTTTCCCCAAATCTCTTCTTTATGGATAGGGAGTTTTAAGAAAGCAAAGCGGTCCGGGTCTATCAGGCCTGGGGCTGTGTTTGTAGCCATGAGGGCAGCCTCTATACAGATAGTACCGCTTCCGCAGAACGGGTCTAAGAAGGTTTGAGGATTTTTGTACCAATCACTTCTGTAGAGAATAGAGGCAGCCATGAACTCTCCCATAACTGCTTCTGTCTGGTCTTTTCTGTAGCCACGCCTTGAGAATGTTCTTCCTCCAAAATCTACGTAGAAACTGACCAGGTTGCGGTTTACATGAAGATGGAAGACTACATCCGGGTTGTCTCTGTCTACGTCAGGACGCTCTCCATCAAACTTCTGCCTGATTCTCTCTACTACTGCATCTTTAAGCCTGAGGGCAGCAAAATGGCTGTTTCTAATCCATCTGCACTCAGTAACTGTTTCTGTGACGGCAAAAGTTCTCTCTGGGTTAACCCAACTCTCCCAAGGGAGCTTCATGGCGTACTCATACAGCTCATCTGTGCTGGTCATGGCCTCGGATCTGTGAACCAGCACCAGGACTCTGGTTGCACTTCTTGAGGTGAGACAGAACCTGTATGCGCTCTCAAGGTCGGCTGAGAACTCAACGCCGGAGGAACTGGTGCTTATATCTGTACCGCCTGCGGCAATAACTTCTTTTTCAACTAAATCATTCTGGTTGGCTGAGGCAGATGCAAAAAATAACATGTTTAGAATAACTCCCTGATTTCTTCTTCGGAAAAGCTGTATGCAGAGCCGCAGTTGAAGCATGAGAGCACAAGCGGCCATTTGTTGTCTTTCAAGATAGCGTCTTTCTCTTCCCTTGGTAGGCCATGGAGGAATACAGCGTAGTTCTTCTTGCTGCACGGGCATGAAAAGCCAAGAACTTCTTTTGAAAGATGCTGAACTGAAAAGTCTGCAAAAGTTTCAGTGCAGTAGTCTTTTATATCCTGCCCCTTGCTCAAGGCCAGAGCCACAGATGGAAGGTGTGTACTCTTGTCCTGAAGGATCTGAAGAACTTCTTCACTGCAGTCAGGCATGGCCTGGATAAAGAGGCCACCGGCTCCGGTCACTCGTCCTTCCTTGTCAAACTGGATTCCAAGAGAGAACATGGTAGGGGTCTGCTCACTCTTGAGGTAGTAGAGGGCCAGGTCCTTAGCCAGATCTCCGTATTCCATCATGATCTGGCCGGTGAACGGAGTCTTGCTGCCTTCAAGGATTCTGGATACAGTGATGAACCCAGGTCCGAACAGAGAGTCAAGGTTTCTGCCTTCCAGTGGTTTTTTAAGTTCTATAGGATTGTTTTTGAGGTAGCCTCTAACTGCACCGCAAGCCCATGCTTCAGTGTAAATGCCACCGATTGGGCCCCCGCACTCAACGGCTAGCTGTATGCGGTCGTTGCCTTTGACAGATGAGGCCATAAGGCCTGAGGCAATGTACGCCTGTCCCAGAACCAAGGTCTCTACAACTCCTAGGTTATGGTTTGCCCTCATCTGATTCACCAATGTGGTTCCGCTGAGTCCTGTCAGTCGGATCTGACCGTCAGCAAGTAAAAAAACCTGCCTGCAGTCTTCGGGAAGATTGTTGAGGTGTTCAAGAATAATCCCGTCTTCAATACTCTTTTTAATCATAGTAGGGCTATTATCAACTTTATCCGGGGCTGTGTCCATACAGTAGCCTAAGAGCTGATTATTTAGTATTTTTCATGTATGAAAAAATTTTTTAAACGCGTAACAGCAACTCTTGTTCTTCTTTCACTTCTGCTCACGCCTGTTTTTGCTGCCACTTCCGAGGATCTTCTGAGAACAGCAAAAGAGAACAGCTCTGAAGTGAAGACCTATGAAAGAACAAAGGAAAACACACTTCTCTTAAAGAGTCAGAGTGAAATACAAGGAACCACTGTTTCGGTGCAGAGTGGAGTAATGTACTCTGAAGACACATTTGCCCTTGGCTATCAGGACTCAGTACTTCCAACCTCATCTGTCTCTGTAGTCTTTCCTGAGATAGGGGACGGCTTGTACATAAACACGGGAGTGTCTCTTAGCCAGATTAATCTAAAGGAAAAGAGCGCCTTCTCTGTCACCCCTTCCTTATCTCTTACAAAAAATCTTGAACTTAAATCTTTTTCTGACACAAGAAGCACTCTTGAAGACAGAATCACTGAGCTTAGGGCTGAGTACACTTATCAGTCAAACATGATAAGTTTTGAAAACTCTTTCTATCAAAGCATTATCAGCATTCTCAACGCACAGCTTTCTCTAGAAAAAGCTCAAAGAAGCTATAACAGAAGCCAAGCTACATACGAGAAACAGATAAACACAGGTCTACTTACAAAAGACAGCCTTCCAGCCCTGCAGGTTGAGTTGTCTCTTGAAAGCTCCCTCTCTTCAATTGAGTCTTCAAAAGCAAACCTGGAGAGCCTGCTAAAGGATTTTAAAGACAGATACGGCATGGACTTTGAAGCGCCTGATTCAGTTAGAGAAGCGGATTTGACACTTGTAGAAGATGAGAGCCTTTCAACTTCGGTAACCGTAGCAAGGCTTTCTCTGGAAAGTGCAAAACAGGATCTGTATGAGCAGAACGGCCACAGTGGAAACTTAAAGGCAACAGCCTCAGTGACGCCGACAATCAGTTTTGACAATAACTATGATTATCTCTCTTCAAGTATGAGGGCTTCAGTCGGAGCCTCCTACACAGATAAGAACTGGAGTGTTAGCGCCACAGTGTCAGATACTACAGATTTTGAAAGCCCGTTAAGCCCAGTAGTTACTCTCTCAGGAAAGTGGAGTAACAGCTCTTCAACCAGCAAAAGTAATGAAATAACTGAAAAGCGTCTGACAAACACAGTTTTAGAGAAGCAGAGTGACTTGGATAAGGCCATCTCTACTTATTCTTCCTCTATTCAGTCTCTGAAGAGCTCTATAAATGAGTTTAAGCTCTCTGAGTCTCAGAGCAGAATAACAAGAGACTACCACACCAAAACTCTGGAAATGACACAGAAACTCTATGATAACTCAATGGCAAGCATAGAGAGCCTAGAAGACGCCCTCTTTGATGTGAAGAGTGACAGTATAAATGCCACTATTCTCTCACTCCAGGCCCTGATTCTTGAAAACAGAATCAAGCTGATTAATCTCTAAAAAAGCTGATTTAAAGGAAAAACCATGGAAAACAGAAATACAGAAGAAAAACTTCTTTCAACAAGAAGGAAAAACGAGAAGAGAAGAAAGAGACGCAGAAACATAATTATCCTGATAGTTGCAGCTGTCCTTCTTTTCTTTATCTATTCTTATAATTTCCACCTGAAGAACGGAAGGTGGCCCTGGAGTTCAGACTCTTCATCCGCTGTCATGAGGATGATGGAGACAACTCAGCAATCAACAACAGTCTATGAAAGGGTCAGCACCCCTGTAGTAGATATCTCTGGTTATGTAGAAGCCTACGACACACAGTCTGTCATGCTCAGAGCAAGCGGAACCATCACCGGCATCTATGTAGAAGAGGGTGAGAGAGTGACAAAGGGTCAGCTGCTGGCCACAGTTGATAACACCAGCCAGAAGTATGATCTGGCTTCAGCCAAGCTCCAGCTTGAAAGAGCTGAGGTAAACGGCACAAGCGAAAAGGAGCTTGAACTGTACAGAATGAGGCTTAACACTGCAGAGCAGCAGCTTGAAAACACATATGCCTACGCTCTCTTTGATGGAGTTGTTGTCTCAGTTAAGGCCAAGATAGATGACTACTTCCAGGCCGGAACCACAATCATGACTGTAATTGATGACAGCAAGTACAAGTCCACCGTAGAAGTTGATGAAATAGATGTTCAGAGCCTTGAAAAGGGCATGACAGCCACTCTTAACAGCGACTCAGCCCCAGGGGTTAACTACGAAGGCTACGTTTCCTATATTCCTATGATCGGCAGATACTCAAGCCAGGGAATAGGTGTTATGGATGTAGAGATTGTGATTGACAACCCGCCAGCAGGCCTTAAACCGGGCTTCTCTTTTGAAGGAAAGATAGACACCGGAGTGGAGCAGAGAATGCTCCTTGTGGCCCAGAGTGCCGTCACTGAAAATGATGGAGTTTACACTGTAACAAAACTTAATGAAGATGGAAGCACCCAGACAGTAACTGTTCAGGTCAAGTACCTTGGAGAGAACATCTATCAGATCCTCTCTGGAGATATAAAGAGCGGAGACACCCTTGTCTACGACACCACTACTGGCCTTGGTTCTTTGATGATGAACATGAACAGAAGGTAAGCTATGGATGAAGTAATCAAAATGGAGCACATATCCAGATACTTTGTGGTTGGAGACAGCATAGTCAAAGCCCTGGACGATGTTTCCCTTTCCGTCGAACGCGGTGAGTTCCTGGGAATAATGGGCCCCTCAGGCAGCGGCAAGTCTACCATGATGAACCTCATCGGCTGCCTGGACACGCCCACAGACGGCCGCATACTCATAGGCGGAGAGGACACTGGATCTCTGTCCGAAACAGAGCTTGCCTACATACGTAACAGACGAATTGGCTTTGTGTTCCAGCAGTTTAATCTTCTTGGGAAGCTGAACGCTCTGGATAACGTGATTACGCCCTTGCTGTACAGCGGCATGAGGGTTGGCGAGAGGCGGGACAGGGCCATGCAAGCCCTTGAACGCGTGGGCCTTAAAGACAGAATGAAGCACAAGCCCAACGAGCTCTCAGGTGGTCAGAAGCAGAGGGTGGCTATTGCCCGAGCTATAGTCACTCAGCCGGACATAATCCTGGCCGACGAGCCCACGGGTGCCCTGGACACGACTACCGGAAACCAGATTATGGACCTCTTCAGGAGCCTTCACCAGGAAGGCAATACCATTGTCGTGGTCACTCACAACGACGAGATAGGTCTTTCTTGTCCGCGCCTCATAAGAATCAGGGACGGAAAGATTGAAGGAGGAGAAGCCTGATGTTCTTTGAAAATATCAAACTTGCCTTCAAATCCATGTTCTCAAACAAACTCAGAACCTTCCTCTCCCTTCTGGGGATAGTCATAGGTGTCGGTTCAGTTGTAGCCATCCTCACCCTCGGCGCCAGCGCCTCTGGAAGCATAACCCAGAGCCTTGAGTCCGGCGGAATAGACACCATATCCCTCACCGCCACCCCCACAGCCAAGAACTATGACACATTTGATGAAAAACTTGGCCAGCGCCTTATGGCAAATGTGGAAGGGATAGACACAGTTATAGGGATTAACTCAACCCGGGTTCGTATCCGTAACGGCAAGATTATTAAGAATAACAGTGCCTACGGAGTCAGTTCGGACTACCACACAGTGAACAACTACAACGTAGCAGAAGGCCAGTGGTTTACAGCTGAAGACAACATCCAGAGGACTCAGGTAGTGGTTCTCGGAGCCTCAATAGCTGAAAGCCTCTTCCCTGACGGAGGAGCTGTTGGAAGCAGTATAAGCCTGTTTAGAAACCAGGGCAGCAAGAGCTACACAGTCATAGGAGTCATGGAGAAAAAAGACGCAAGCTTTACCGCCTCCTATGATGACTCACTGTACATACCTTACAACACCTTCACCCAAAGGCTTCAGAACATGCCTTATGTAGGAAGCTACCTGATCAAGGTTTCAGATGGATACAACGCAGTTACTGTTAGTGACAACATTTCTGCCTACCTGAACCTTCTTGTCGGTTCAGACAGTTTCTTTGTCTTCTCCCAGGCAAACCTAACTGAGATAGCTTCAAGCATAACCGGCACCTTTGGAACCTTCCTTGCAGCTATTGCAGGAATCTCCCTGCTTGTCGGTGGAATAGGGATTATGAATATTATGCTTGTATCCGTAGCTGAGCGGACAAAAGAGATAGGAATAAGAAAAGCCCTCGGAGCTTCTCCGAAGGTAATAAAGGGCCAGTTCATAACTGAAGCGGTGGTCCTGACCATGGTTGGCGGTGTGCTTGGAATAGTTCTGGGAACAGGAATAAGCTACCTTGTTTGTAAGCTGGTTAGTTGGAGTTTCTCCGTCTCAATCAGCTCTTACGTAATCAGTGTAGGTTTTTCTACCTTCATTGGCCTTTTCTTTGGTTGGTATCCGGCAAAGAAGGCAGCCAGGATGGATCCTATAGAATCACTTAACTACGAATAAAATTTACAGTATAATTCTCTCATGCCTGCAAAAACCATTACAGCAAATAAGTTCAAATTTAAGTTTGTACAGGGACGGGAGCATATTCTGTTCTATGTAGGCATGTTCCTTGCTTATCTACTGTTTGTCGGACTGATTGTACTGTACTCAAGGAATATTGAAGAAAAGGTTCTTCTTGAGCTGAAGTTTGACTCCGAGCAAAGCTTTAACACCATCTATATGGCCCTCTCAGAGAGTGATGAAAAGGCTCTGGCCGCCATGGAAGATAAAAATATCTACGCAGTAGGTGTGTACAGCGCAGATGGCCGCCTGTATAAGGGTCTTGGAGAAGCTCCGGCTATTCTACCTATCGAGCATTTGATAGAAAACATGGAAGATGGCCAGGACTCAACTCTCGGTGTGTATATAGTCAATGAGACAGAAAAGACCATAGACTACTTCAGGCTCTCCAGGCTGAATGTGGCTTTTGGGATAGGCGGACTTGGAGTCTATGATATTCCTGAGATAGTGTACGTTAAAACTGACGGAACCGAATATCTTATGACCATAAAGTCAGTCAAGGTTTCAGTCTTTGTGGGAATTGTTGCTCTTTCCGTTCTGTTCCTGGTCATTTTCAACGTTTACAACTCAAACAGGGCTTACAAAAAAGAGATAGCAAGGAACGAGAACCTGGTTAAACTCGGAACTGCGGTAAGAACCCTGACTCATGAGATAAAGAACCCGCTTTCAGCCATTACTATCCAAACAGGACTGCTTCATAAGCTGTTGCCTGAAGAGTACACACCGGATCTGGAAGTGATAGACCATGAGGTTACAAGAATTACAAACCTTACAAATAGAGTCAGTGAGTTCCTGAAAAACCCAATAGGCGGGCCTGTGGAGATAGAACTCGTGTCCTTCCTTACGGACCTGGTAAGGCTCTTTAAACAGAATATAAGGCTGGATTTCTCGGGAATAAATATGATTACAGTCCTCTTTGATGCAGACAGGGCCCGTTCAGTTTTTGAGAACCTAATAAAGAACGCAACTGAAAGCTGCGAAGACAGAGACGCTCAGGTTGAAGTAAAGGTTAAAAAGAAGAAAGACAGAGTTTTTATAGATGTTATGGACCGCGGAGACGGAATTTCTGAAGAAGCCATGGAGAAGATATTTGATCCGTTCTTTACCACAAAAATCCATGGATCAGGAATAGGGTTGGCCATATCGAACCAGTTTATAAAAGCAGCAGGCGGGAAACTCAGCCTCACCCCCAGAGAAGGAGGAGGGACGGTTGTAGAAGTAGAGCTGCCGTATTTAGCTGCAAGCACAGGTGAAGCATGAAAGTTCTGATTGTTGATGATGAGACTAATATCAGAAAGCTGATGAGTCGCTACCTGAATATTGAAAACATTGATTCCAGGGAAGCTGAAAACGCGTTCTCCGCACAGAGGATGCTGAGAGAAGAGGCTTTTGACGTCTGCATTATAGACCTGCGTATGCCGGGTATGGATGGGCTTCAGTTGATTAAGTGGATTAGAAGTGAAGGATTCAGGATGCCTGTGATTATGATCAGCGCACACGGCGAGATCCATGACGCGGTTGAAGCATTGAAAAACGGGGCTCAGGACTACGTGGTTAAGCCTTTCAACCCCGAAGAGATAACAATCAAGATAAAGGCCCTGGTTGAGGCGCAGAACTTCAAGACCATCCATGAAATGGAAGGGGGCCAGAAGAATGAGGCTGTAATCATAGGCCAGTCCGCTGAGATGATGAGAATCAAAAACCTCCTTTCCAGAATCTCGGGGGCTAATTCAACAGTGCTGATTACAGGAGAAAGCGGAACTGGAAAAGAGGTTGTGGCTAGAACCATTCACCAGCAGAGCCAGGTGGCATCGGGGCCGTTTGTAGCCATTAATATAGGTGGAGTTCCTGAAAACCTGCTGGAAAGTGAGCTTTTCGGGCACGAGAAAGGGGCTTTTACAGGGGCTGTGAGCAGAAAAACAGGTATGTTTGAGTTGGCCTCCGGAGGAACCCTGTTTCTGGATGAGATAGGTGAGATGCCGCTGGCGCTTCAGGTAAAACTACTAAGAGTGTTGCAGGATAAGTGTATAAGCAGGCTTGGTGGAACAAGCCCTATTCCAATAAATGCACGCATAGTCTGTGCTACAAACAAGAATCTTGAAGAGTCCGTTGCCGCAGGCACGTTTAGAGAAGATTTATTTTATAGACTGAATGTGGTGAGAATCAGGATTCCGGCATTGCGCGAGCGGCAGGAGGACATACCGCTGCTGGCAAATTGGATTTTAAAGAGGCTGAGCGCCTCCATGAACCGACACGTGAGGGGCTTTACGCCAGAGGCCATTTCTGTGCTCAAGAGCTATTCCTTCCCGGGAAACGTCAGGGAGCTTGAGAACGTGATTGAGCGGGCCCTGATTTTCACTGACGGGGACGTGGTGACTGCGGACTCGCTGGATATCCGGAGCACCGATCCGTCCTTCCAGATGCCCCGTCCGACAAGGCTTATGGATGACGTGCCGGAGGTTCTCACTCTGCGTGAATCCCAGCGTTTTGCCATTTCAAAGGCCCTGAAAAGGTGGGAAGGCAACCGCACAAAGGCGGCCGAGGAGCTTGGGATTTCCAGGCGCTCGCTTATAACAAAAATTCAGGAGTTCGGACTGGAAGACGGTTCAGAAAACAATTAAGAGGATAAAAAATGGCTGATAACAGATGGGATTTAAACAGTGTTTACCCCTCAACAGACTCTTCTGAGTTTGCTGAAGACTTAATGAAGGCAGAGAGCTTGCTGAAAGCCCTCAGAAAGGACATGGAAGAGGCTTCACTAGGGCTTTCTTCTCAGATAGAGCGTATGAATGAGATAACGGATTTGATTGTCACGCTCTCTACCTACGCAAGCTGCCTGGTGTCCGTAAACACCACTGACAAGAGCGCCGTAAACGCCCTGAATAAGGTTGATAACCTGTTTATGGACTACACGGTTTGCAATACTCTCTTTACCGAATACGTGGCCACCCACGACTCTGAGGTGAGTGCCTTTGTTTCCGAGAATCCTGAGTACGCCTACGTCTTAAAGGAAATTGGGGAAAACTCCAAACACCAGATGTCTAAAGAGATGGAAGAGCTTGCAAGCGACCTTATGCGTAGTGGTAGCGACAGCTACTCCCGCCTTCAGGAAGCCATCTCTTCTTCTGCTTCCACCCTCTTTAACGGAGAGAAGAAGACTGTAATTGAGCTTAGAGCCCTGGCCACAAATTCTGACAGAGAGACCCGCAAAAAGGC
>CAJOOY010000014.1 GCA_905236385.1 uncultured Spirochaetia bacterium | reverse complement strand
TGGCTACGAATTTACAAGGCTCCTCCCACCGCCCAAGGGCAGTGGGTTTCCGCCTACAACAACAGAAAGGATTTTATTTATGAAGTCTTACCGGAATCGAATCCGAATGCTCCACCAACCTTTACTGTTCCGACAGCAAAGACAGATGATACGACTAACGTTACTAGAAATACTGCCAATAGTTTTTTCATAAACCTACCCTCAGTTAAGATAAAATGAGAAAACTTCTCATATTTAGATATACTATCATTCTTTCTCACACTTTACAATTATAATTAAAAGAAGGCAATTTAATGAAAAAAAAGGGGTGTCAAGGTTGCCCTGACACCCCATCTGCTAAAATTCAAGCTATATCAGAAAGCTGCGTTGAGCCATGTAATTCCGTCAATCTGTCCTGCAAAGTAAGGAGCTGACTGGAACTGTGACTCGTGGAAGTAGCCATCATATGTTGCATTGCCAAGAACCCGAGCATAGCCATCATACATCTGGTCGTTAGTAGCTGTCTTTCCTTCAATTGTGAATGTTGAAAGATCAAATACATGAAGCTTGCCGGCCTTGATATCAGCAATGGCCTTATCCATAGCTTCCTGAGTTCCCTTAGCAGCAATAGCTGTGTTGAGAGCTGTAACCTTGACATCTCCGTCTTTCATTGTGCCGCAGAAGTCTGAAGGATTCTCCTTGCCATCAATTACGTTCTTGATGAATGTATAGAAGTAGTTTGTCCAGTCAATGCGGCAAGAAATGAGAGAAGCTGTAGGAGCCTGACCTGTCATATCTGTGTTGTAACCTGTGTGGAAAACACCGTGCTTAGCAGCTGTTGTTGCAGGAGAAGTCGTATCTGAGTGCTGTGAAATCATGACAGCGCCCTTTGCAATGAGAGCTTCTGCAGCAGCGGCCTCAAGAGTTGCATCTCCCCATGAACCAACGAACTGAACGATCATTGTTGCTGATGGACATACACTTCTGATTCCAAGGAAGTAGGAAGTCATACCTGAGATAACCTCAGCAAATGAGTAAGCACCAACATAACCGACAATAGCCTGATCCTTTGTAATCTTTCCTGCGCTGATCATCTCGTTGAGCTTCATACCGGCAGCAATACCTGCAACATAGCGGCCTTCGTAAATAGCAGCAAATGCATTGTAGGTATTAGATCTTCCGTCAACCTGTGATCCGCAGTTTGTCATTGAAACAAACTTTACATCCGGGAAATCATCAGCTACAGGGAGTACATAATCTTCAAAACCATAAGAGTTGTTGAAGACAACTGCACAGCCTTCACCTGCAAGCTCAATGTTTGCATCTGTTACTGTTGAATCCTCAAAATGGTTTCTGGAAACAAGAAGTTCAACGTTATAACCCTCAGAGTTGAGCTTATCAATAGCTGCATTCATACCATTCATGAAGTTCCATGTGTAACCAAGGTCGTTTTCATCATTGATTACAACAAAACCTACTTTTGTTGTCTCTGAAGCCTTAGCTTCCTTACTACCACCAGCAAATACTGCTGTCATAGCAAGAAGTGCAACAAGAAGTACTACAGTAATTTTTTTCATACAAGTCTCCTTTTGGGGCAACACCCCTCTTTTAAAATTCTATCACAGGCATGAAAGAATGCAACAAAAAGCAACAAAAAAAGTTGTATCCACCCGGACACAACTTTTCCATGTTTTACTTTAAAGCCTCTTTCATGTTTTCAAAAACCTCAGCCGGGGCTTTTGAAGCATCAATATCTTTAAGCAGTTTCTTGCCTCTGTAGTAATCAATCAAAGGCTGAGTCTGCTCAACATAAACCTCCAGGCGGTGAGAAATGGCCTGTGGTTTATCATCATCACGTTGAATCAGGTCTTCCCCGGTCTCATCATCCTTACCCTCAACTTTAGGAGGATTAAAGATTATGTGGTAGAGCCTTCCGGTGGATGGACACATACGGCGACCTGAAAGCCGTTTAATTACATCATCTTTCTCAATCACAAAGTTCACAACGGCATCCAGCTCTGTCATCTCAGCTAGGGCATCCGCCTGTGCAATTGTTCTTGGAAAACCATCAAGAATAAATCCGTTCTTACAATCAGGTTCAGCTATCCGGTTTTTAACCATTTCAATAGTTACGCTATCAGGAACCAAACCACCTTCAGCAAGAATAGTCTTAACCTTCTTTCCAAGTTCTGTTTCATTCTTTATGTTATTTCTAAAAAGATCTCCGGTTGAGATATGTGGAATAGCATAGAACTCCTTAGCTTTAACAGCAATTGTGCCTTTTCCTGCTCCCGGAGGACCTAAAAGAACAATCTTCATAATTAACCCCCCTTTTTTGTGTATAATGATTTTACTAGCCACTATTCGTATTTGCAACAAAATAACGACTTTGTCTAATTACCACTTTAATCATTTTTACTTTTTTGTCAATTTTTGTACTTTAGTTTTGATGTATACCTCAATCTATTCATAATTCTTGTATAAGCATTTTTTCTCATTTAAGAATTGTTTCTTTACTTCCCTTATTTTATTATATGTTTGATTCAGGAGGCCCTTATGAGCAGAAAAGTGATTCTTCATGCAACAGATCTTGATGGATTTTTGACATTGAAAGACAAAGAAAAGATTGAGACAGTCGGAAAGCTTTATGAAAAGAGCATTGAAGCCTGTGAAAGAATAGATAACCCAGCTTCCGCTGAAGAAGCTGAGAAGGCTACAACAGACCTTGTTGAAAGTGCAGCTAATATAGGAAAGTATCTTGAAGAGATAGTAGCTGAAGAGCCAAACATTCATGTTTACTGCTTTGAAAGCCCAAAAGAGCAGCACGGAGAGGCCAGCCGTCTTATTGCAAAGCTCAGAGATCCAGAAACAGACCATGAGGAATTCCTTTACTACATTCAGAGAGCCTATGAGCTTCTGTTTGCTCATATTTACGGAGATTCAGCTCTTCCAAAGAAGAGATCTATTATTACCATGACTCCAGTTACCAACCCTTGCAGAAACTATGCTGTTCACAGAATTCCAAATGTTGATAGCCTAATTAAAGATTCAGTTATGTGTGTCATGCTCCGTGGAGCCCTACTTCCAAGTATGATTATCAGTAAGGAAATCCAGGACTACAGTTCAGATAACTTCATCACTCCGTTTGCTCTCTTTAAAATCAAGAGAGATGAAACAAAGAAAGAGACAAACATGGACTACGTCCTTGATCTTGATAAATCCTTCTTCAAGCTTGAAGAGCTGGACGGGAAAGACCTCATCTTTGCAGACCCGATGAACGCAACAGGCGGAAGCCTTGTAACTATTGTCAAATATCTCAAGGACAACGGTGTCAAACCAAAGAGTATTAAGTTCATAAATGTAATTGGAGCTGTTAAAGGAGCTCTCAGAATTGTCAGAGCAATTGAAGGCTGTGAAGTTCATACACTGTGGATGGACCCAGTTCTCAACGACCAGGCTTATATTCTTCCAGGATTGGGAGATGCAGGAGATAGACTTAACGGAATTGACCTTCCTGGCAACCCAAGAAACATGATTCAGCTGATTGCAGACTACGGCACAGCTATTAACAATCTTTATAGAGCACAGGTTAAGAAAATTGAGGAAACTGTTCTTAATTAATGCTTTGATTCTTCTAACTCTGGTTTCCTGCTCCACCATCTCTACGGCGGAGCAGACCCAGATCAGCAATTCAGCCATTCTTCTAGCTGAAGCTTATAATTCTTCCGGCTCCTACTCTCAGGCACTTGAGGTTTATGATCAAGCCTTAAACTCCGTCT
This sequence comes from uncultured Spirochaetia bacterium, assembly GCA_905236385.1. Lineage (GTDB taxonomy): Bacteria > Spirochaetota > Spirochaetia > Sphaerochaetales > Sphaerochaetaceae > UBA1265. The sequence goes on along the minus strand of CAJOOY010000014.1, from coordinate 9,984 downwards.
CTGATTACAGACTTTATTACAATAAAGCAGCGACTCTTGCCCACTTAGAGCGCTATGATGAAGCTTTAGAGCTGTGTCGCTCCTCTTTTGAAAAGTACCCAGAAATAATCTCTTTTAAGAAACTTGAGCTTTCAATCCTTCAACTCTGTAGTACCACAGAAGAAATTATTATTTGTTCGAAAGAAATACTTGAGCTAGACCCAGCAGACTCAGAAGTTTTACTAACCCTGTTGAAGACCTACTCTGATTCTGGCTTAGTAGATGAAGCTTATTCAGTAGCGTTTAATCTGTTTAATAGAAAAGTTACAGATAACAGAGTTCTAACTGTTCTCAAAGAGTACGATGAGGAGACCTGGGCTGAAGCTTATAATCTTCTCTTTACTACTACAGAAGAAGAATCCCAGTAATAGCTCCTATGGCTATCCAGATAATTGGATGAATCTTCTTAAATATATTCATTAAAACAAATAAGATACCGAAGATAACGCACGGAACAATTAAAATATTGTACCCATCAAACAGTGTTAACATGGCTACCTGAGCTAGAGCATTTGCAATTAAACCAACTGTACAAGCTCTTAAAAATGAGAACACAGTCTGAACAGAGGCTAGTTTATAGACCTTATCTAATAGTGTTATAACTACAAGAATTATGATTACAGACGGTGCTACAAGGCCAACTGTTGCTACTACTCCACCAAGGACTCCGGCCACTCTTGTTCCAACAAAGGTGGCCATATTTATTCCAATAGGACCCGGAGTTGACTCACTAACAGCAATCATGTCCGCAAGCTCTGCAGCTGTGAACCATCCTGTTTTTTCTCCCATATCAAAGAGAAACGGAATGGTAGCCATTCCACCACCAATAGCAAAGAGGCCAGCTTTAAAGAATTCTGTAAAAAGAGTTACAAACGTTCCAATCATTTCTTTGTCTTCTCTGCGTAGTAAGCGATTATCCCAATAACAATGGTAAAAAGGACTGCCAAAATCGGTGAAAGACCGTAGAAGAAAAGAGCTGCAAAAGAGCCGAGAGTAACAAGAAGATAGAGCATATTCTTGTCAGCTTTTTTAGCGAGCCCTATTACAGATTTCAAGATGAGGGCGCAGACGGCAATTCTTATACCCTCGAATGCTTTCTGGACATATGAATTGTCCTTGAATCTGAGAATGATGGAAGCAAGAATTGTAATAATTGCAAGAGACGGGAAAACCATACCGGCAGTTGCAAACAAGGCTCCCATTATGCCTCGCTGCTTGTAACCTATAATTGTAGCAGTATTTACTGCAATGATACCGGGAGTGCATTGCCCAATGGCGTAATAATCAAGCATTTGCTCATCAGTAGCCCATTTTCGGATATTCACGCACTCCCTTTCAAGCATGGGTAGCATGGACATGCCACCACCAAAGGTCATGACCCCAATTCGGGCAAAGGAGATAAAAAGCTCCCAAAGAGTCGTCTTCTTAGTTTTTTCACTCATTTGAATTTATCCATTTCGGCCCTCACCAGAGAGTCGCACATCTCGTTGAATTCTATTCCGGCATGACCCTTTACCCATATCCATTCAATATTGCTTTTAGCATTAAGATCATTTAGCTCAAGCCATAAATCCTTGTTTTTTACCGGTTCCTTGCTGGAGGTGCGCCAGCCGTTTCTCTTCCAATTATGTATCCACTGGGTTATTCCGTTTTTTACGTACTGGCTATCTGTATGTATGCTAAAGTTGGAGAAGCCCATAATCTGGCAGTCTTTAATGGCATTTATGACTGCGGTTAGTTCCATAATGTTATTAGTAGTTGCTGGGCTTCCTCCGCTGGAGTTGATTATCAGTTTTCCATCTTTGAGCATAACAAAGGCCCAACCACCGGGACCTGGGTTCCCAGAGCATCCGCCATCTGTGAAGATATCTATCTTTTCCATGAGAAAACTATAACTTAAGAACTGTATTGACATCAAGCCAAGTCAAGAATAGTCTGAAGCCATTATGAAAAAACTCTCTTTTACACTTTTAATTCTTGTACTGTGTTTTGCTGTTTTTGCTCAGCCAGCTGTTGAGAAAAAAGAAACAGTAAATGAATTAAGGATTGTTTCACTTGCTCCAAATGTAACAGAAATTCTCTGTGCTCTCGGCTGTGAAAGTAGCCTTGTTGGAAGAACTGATTACTGTGATTATCCTGAATCGGTTACATCTGTTCCGAGTATTGGAACTCTCTATGAACCTAACCTTGAAGCCATTTTGGCCCTTGAACCAGATGTGGCCATAGCTTCTTCTATAGTAGACCCAGATTTTATTGCCAGCCTTGAGAAAGCCGGCGTTAAGGCCTACCAGTTTCTTGAAGAGTACAACGGACTGGAGGGAACCTATGCTCTGATTAGAGAAGTTGGAGAAGCTGCAGGAAAGACAAAAGAAGCCGAAGAGCTTGCTTTAAACGTTAAAAAAAGAATTGAAGCTGTTACTGCTCTTACTTCTGGAGTTGAGAAAAAGTCCTGTATTTATATTATCTCTTGGGGTGACTGGGGTGATTATGCTGCAACTGGAGACACTTATTTGAATGAAGTAATCAAGGCCGCTGGTGCAGAAAACGCTGCAGAAGAAGCTCTTTATTGGTCAATTAGTAGAGAATTCCTTCTTGATAAAGACCCTTCTTACATTATACTTCCAACCTATGCCTACACAGACCCCTCTCAGTTTGAGAATTTCAGAAATACTTCTCCTTACTCTCAGCTTAGCGGACAGTTGATTACAATTGATGGAAACGCAGCTGAAAGACAGGGAGTTAGAAGCGCTGACACTGTTGAGGCCATAGCTAAAGCTCTTTATCCTGAGCTTTTCTAATTATGAAAAACAGAGCCTATTTGGTAATTGTTATCCTCTCAGTGGCACTTATTCTGCTTGCCCTTATCTCAATTGCAGCAGGCTCTGTTAAATACCCTCTCTCGTCAATCATTCTTGCCCTCTTCTCGCCTGAAAAGGTTCCTTCAACACTGGCCTATATAATCAGGAACCTCAGGCTGCCAAGAACGCTTACAGCCCTTCTCGCAGGCTCTGCTTTGGCCTTTTGTGGCCTAATTTTCCAAACGGTCTTCAGAAATCCCATGGCAGACTCCTACGTGCTCGGAATCTCCTCAGGGGCCTCTGCCTTTATTGGAGTTGGAATGCTTACAGGTCTTATGAGCCTTACGGCGCCTGTTATTCCCTTTTACGCCTTCCTTGGCTCTTTTGTTACTACACTATTTTTGTTTTTAACAGGCAGAAAGAATCCATCTACGCTCCTACTAACAGGAATAGCTTTAAACTTCTTTCTCAGTGCAGTTACAACACTGACCATCTACCTTGGCAAGAGACAGCTTGATTCTATTCTTTTCTGGACTATGGGGAGTGTCTCCTCCACAACTTGGCAGAGAACTGCTGTTTTGTTTTTTGTCTGTGTTTTTATTGTTATATTCAGTTCTCGTTCAACTTCCGCTTTGGATGTTCTACTTACTGATGACAGTACAGCCATCTCTAGTGGCCTAAACGTAAAACGCTTCAGAATTTATTTATTATTACTCTCTTCAGCTATCACTGCTATTGTGGTTTCTTTCTGTGGGGTAATAGGCTTTATAGGCCTAATGAGCCCTCATTTTGCTCGCATACTCTGTGGTCCTAGGCACAAGAGACTAATCTGGGCTTCCATGATACTAGGTTCCGATATTTTACTTTTTTCAGATATCCTCTCTCGCTTTATTCTCTCTCCTTCAGAGCTCCCAATAGGACTAGTTACCTCCCTCCTCGGAGCCCCTGTTTTCTTCATCCTACTCAAGAGGAGGAAGAAGCTGTGAATATGATAGAGATAAACAACCTCTGCGGAGGTTACGATAAAAAAGAAATATTACATGGGGTCTCTCTTTCCATCCCTGCAGGAAGTTTCACTGCTATAGCTGGCCCAAACGGCTGCGGAAAGAGCACACTTTTAAAACATATAATCGGAGAATTAAATCCTTTTAGTGGAGAGATTAAGATAGATGGTATTTCTGCGTGTGGTTTAGACAGAATTGAAAAAGCAAGAAAGGTCAGTTTTGTTGGCCAAAGATCAGAGTTTGCAGGAGACTTTACAGTACAGGAACTTGTAACTTTAGGCCGCTACTGCCACTTTGATGAGGCCTCAAGCTCTTCAATCATAGACAGATCCATGGAAATGGTTGGGATAAAGCATTTAAAAGACCGCCTAATCAGTTCTCTCTCTGGCGGTGAGTACCAATTAGCCATGATTAGCAGGGCCCTCTGTCAGGACACGCCAATAATGCTCCTTGATGAGATAACAAACAACCTTGACCCAAAACACGAACTACAGATACTTAAGCTATTAAAAACCTTTACTGCTGAAGGGAAAACTGTTGTTTGTATTTTGCATGATTTAAGCAGGATTCTCTCTTATGCCGACCATACAATTATTCTTAAGGACGGGTCTGTTCATGCTGATGGTTTAACTGAGAGCGTCATTACTGAAGAGACGGTGAACAAGGTCTTTGATATATCCTGCTCAATTATCCACGTGGATGGCCACAAGCTGTTAACAGTTTATTAAAGCCTCTTATTTCGACAGCGTCTCTGCTAATCTGACAGCGGTCCAGAAGATTAAACAGAGCCCTGTCACAGCCTTCCTTATCCATAGAATCCAGGTCCTCTCCACAGATTTCCATCTCAAGGAACCAACCAAGAAATTTTACGTTCAGAATCTCAACATGAACATCAAACCCATCTTGAGAGACCATGAACTCCCAGCCCTTCTTCCACTTGAGCCTACAGACAACATAGCCAAGCCCTCTGACAAAATTCAAAATATTTTCCCACTGGTCAGAAGTGGATGAGAATTCATTCTCAATATTGTACTCAGTACTATAATCTTTTTTCTTCAGAGGCTTGGAAGTAAAAAGAATTCTTGAGCCATTTGAAGAGACCTCTCTTCTTGTTCTGAAAGAAGGTGGATCATCTTCATGTTTAGCCCAGTAGAAATCTTCCTTATCTATCTCTCCTATGAGGCGTGAGTCTTCAAAAGATGAAATCCTGTCAAAAAGTCTTTGAACATCCGATTCTTCAACATGTGCTTTTGTTTCTATCTCACACCCCATAAAAACCTCTACTCAGCCTCTAGTTCTGCTCTCTTTCTTCTGTCAGAACGCTATCCCAATCAGTTGAACGCTTGTCTATCTTATTCTCTTCCATGTACGTATATCTGAGCATGAGAAACTTAGTCATACAGGCTCTTGAAATATTTATTCCAGCAAATCCAGGAACAAAACCTGCTGTAAAGATAGTTACAACCATCTCAAAAATACACTTTAAGCCCAGTAGAAATGCGTACCCTAGATTATCCCACATAATAACCACTGACTTCTTTAACGTGGTCACTGGCTTATCTTTCTCCATCATTGTGCTAAGCGGATAGTAGAACTGCATGGTAAGAAAAGAGAGAATTCCAAACCAGAAGCAAATAAGAGCACTACCGTAACCAATTATGCTTAAAATAGTTAGGTAATAAGGAATGCCGATAATTACCGCCGACAGTGAAGCAAAATCAATGAGCCACTTAAGAAGAAAATGAGTAAAATGCGTTTTAATAGGATGAAAAAAGTCTCTAATCCACGGTTTCCCTAAGCGAACCCATCCGAAAGAGAGACCACTGACCCCCAGAGAAACCAAGTCAACGAGCATGACAATAATTGCTATTAGTATAAGAGTTCCTGCTGAGTTTATCTCACCAATTGCAAGGATAGAAAGAACAGTAAAAACAGCTATTAATACATATGCAAGATTAGAAAGAAGGACCGATGTTATATTTCTGATCCAGTCAAAAAAGCATTTTTTTAAGTGCAAACCAAACATAAACAAATTCTACCACTATTTAATCTCAATTACCACAGGAGCATGGTCTGAGCCAAGAATATCTGCATCTATATATGACGTTAGAATGTTGTCTCTAAACCTGTCAGAACAAAGCCAGTAGTCTATACGCCAGCCTGTATTCTTCTCTCTTGCATGGAATCTGTAGCTCCACCAGCTGTAGGCGTCTTTTTCATCTGGATGAAGATACCTAAATGTATCTGTAAACCCACATTCAAGAGTCTTTGAAAAACTATCCCTCTCTTCAATAGTAAATCCTGGGTTATGGGTGTTTGTCTTAGGGTTCTTAATATCTATCTCTTTGTGGGCCACATTTAGATCACCACAAACAAGAACAACTTTCTTACTATCAAGATTTTTAATGTAGGTTCTAAACTCTTCATCCCACTGCATTCTGAAATCCAGGCGTCTAAGTCCATCCTGGGAGTTGGGAGTGTAGACACATACAACAAAGAAGTCTTCAAACTCAAGGGTACAGATTCTACCTTCATTATCAGAGCCAAACTCTACTGAGATTGGTTCTACCTTTGTGAATACTGCAGTGCCAGAGTAACCTTTTTTTTCTGCGTAGTTATAAAAACACTTGTAGCCCGGCAGATCCAGACTCAACTGCCCTTCTGAAAGCTTTATCTCCTGAAGACAAAAAACATCTGCATTCTGAGTTTTGAAATAGTCTTCAAAACCCTTGCCAAGAACTGCCCTAAGACCGTTAACATTCCAAGAAATCAATTTCATGGAAAAAGAATATGCAAGAAATAGCGTAAATTCAATCCTATGCAACAGATTTAGGCATTTTTTGTAGCATAGTTAATTATAACTACACATATTATTGACCCGCTGCATATAAGAGGATTATTATATCTGCAATAATAAATTAAAGGATAGCATATGCCTGAAGAAAGAAAAAACAGACGTGGCGACCGTTATGACGCTTATCTAGTAAGAAACATGGATCCCCTTCAGGGCTTCATGAACTACGTAATGGGAGACAGAACAGATAATGAAGCTGTCATTCATCTGGATGTTCCAATGGAAAATCTTGATGCTTTTATTGCTAAAAAGAATGCAGAAAATGAGAACCCTATCTTCAAGTACACATTTATGCATGCAGTTCTTGCTGCACTTGCAAGAACAATTGAAGCCAGGCCTAAGATGAACTACTTTGTCAGGAATAAAAAGTTCTGGGAAAGAAAAGTCATCTCTTTCTCTTTTATTGCTAAGAAACAAAAGATAGACGGTGCAGAAGAAGGACTTGTAATTACCACATACAAGAAAGACTCAGAGACTTCCGCTCTTGAGCAGATGCACCTAAGCACCTGCAAGATGGTTGCTGAAATTAGAGAGAAAGAAGAGAACCATGATGATACTACAAAAATCATGGAAACTCTGCTTAAGCTTCCCGGATTCATCTTCAAGCCTGTTGTTGCTCTTATACTCCATCTGGACAGGGTCGGAAAGCTTCCAAAATCCTTTGTTAAGGCAAACCCGTATGGCTGCACCTGTTTTATCTCAAACCTGGGCAGTATAAAGATGGATGCTTCATACCACCACTTAATTAACTTCGGTACAAACTCAATCTTCGGAATACTCGGAAGAAAGGAAAAGAAACCTGTATTCACTGAAGAAAACGGTGTAGTAAAGACAGAACTGAAGGAATTCCTTCCTATCTCACTTACAGTAGATGAAAGAATTGCTGACGGTGTTTACTACGCCAAGACAGTAAGGATCTTCAAAGCTCTCTTGATGAAGCCTGAGCTTCTGGATCTGCCTGCAAATGAAAAAATAGACTACGAAAAATTACTTGAAGAGGTTGATGTATGATTTATAGTGCAGAAGAACTAAAAATTGCTCCATGGCTTTCCTCATATGGAGATGTTCCATTTCATCTTGATTACCCTGATACATCTATTGTTACAGCTCTCATGGAGTCCAGAAAAAGAGACCCCAAGCAGACAGCAATCAGTTTTCAGGATAAAAAGTGGTCATTTGAAGATGTAGCTGAGAATATTAAAGCAACTGCAAAAGCCTTTGCAGCTCTCGGAATAAAGAAAGGAGATAAGGTCACAGTCTGTCTTCCAAACACTCCTCAGGGTGTTTATTGTCTTTATGCAATAAACTACATTGGTGCTGTAGCAAGCATGATTCACCCGCTCTCTGCTGTTCATGAGATAGCTTTCTACCTCAAAGAAGCTGGAAGCAAGACCCTCATTACCCTTGACCAGTTCTATGCCAAGGCTCAGAAAGTGAGAGAAGTTGCAGAGCTTGATCACCTGATTATTGCCAGAATTTCAGATGTTCTCAATCCTGTTAAGAGTGCTGCTTACAAAATGCTCAAGGAAAGGAAGTTCCCCAAAGTGGTTGAAGACGGTTGTGTAATCAAGTGGAATCACTTTATTCACAACGGTCTTTCCTACAAGGAGGATCCGTACGTTGAAAAGAATGGTCAGGATATTGCTGTAATCCTCTTCTCCGGTGGTACAACAGGAACAAGTAAGGGTATTCAGCTTACAAATCTTAACTTCAACGCTCTTGCATACCAGACTGGTACCATGTGTCATAACATAATAGCCAAGAAAAAGATGCTTGCAGCCATGCCTATCTTCCACGGCTTTGGTCTTGGAGTTTGTATCCACACCATGATGTTCTTCGGAGGAGAAAGCATCCTTGTTCCACAGGTTTCTGTTAAGGGCTATGCTCATCTTCTTAAGACATCTCAGCCAAACTATATTGCTGGTGTTCCTACTCTCTTTGAAGGAATTACAAGAAACAAGGAAATGGAAGGGGTGGACCTAAGCTGCCTCATGGGCGTTTTCAGTGGTGGAGACACCCTTCCTGTAGAGCTCAAGAAGAAGATAGATAAGTTTCTTCTTGAACACAACGCCTCTGTTCGTGTCCGTGAAGGCTACGGCACAACCGAATGTGTAACCGCCAGCTGTCTTACTCCCTACAACAAGGAAAAAGAAGGTTCAATCGGTCTTCCGTTCCCAGATACTTACTACAAGATCTGTAAGCCTGGCACCCAGGAAGAGGTTCCATACGGTGAAGAAGGAGAAATCTGCCTCAGAGGTAAGACTGTCATGCTTGGATACATAAACCATGAACAGGAAAACGCAGATACCCTTCAGAAGCATGCTGATGGCCATATCTGGCTTCATACAGGAGATGTTGGTTACATGGATGAAGAAGGCTTTATCTTCTTCCGCCAGAGAATTAAGAGAATGATTGTCACAAGCGGCTACAATGTATATCCAAGCCAGCTTGAGAATATTATCAATGAGATTGATGAAGTCAGAGCATCCTGTTGCATTGGAGTCCCAGATACTTACAAGATGCACAGAGTAAAAGCCTTCATAGTTCTTAATGATGGTATCCTTCCTTCTGAAGAAGTCAAGACCAAGATTCTTAACCACTGCCGTGAGCATATTGCCAAGTACGCCATGCCATCTGAAATTGAATTCAGAGATGACCTTCCAAAGACACTTGTCGGTAAGATTGCCTACACTGTCCTTGAAAAAGAAGAGGAAGAGAAGCGTAAGAGTGCTGCCAACTAATTAACTGTTTGATTGTTCTTTCAGGCTGTAGTCGTTTGATTACAGCCTTTTTGTTTTTCATGTGTATTCCAAATACGCTTTTTGGAAGTTATTTTCCAGAATTCCGCCCGAGTTGACCCGAAAGTTTCCAGCCAGAGCGAGTTTTACCAAAAGAAAGAATGTCCATTTAACGGAAAGGTAGCTGTCGCAGTCGCTAACCGGATGTTGAGGACAGGCTTAGCACTATTACATCACAACGACCTGTACAGACCCATGGTTCAAGATGGGTTTGACAGATTTCAAAGGAAGTTGGCCGGAAATAAACTTCAAGCTCTTGTCCACTACCTACCAAGTAAATAACAAGAGCTTGTAAAACAATTGTTTTTCTTTCGAAAAACCTTCAATAGAAGGTTCGGATATTTATGTGTAAAAGTCAAGATTCTTATCGTTTTGAAGAATTATCTTGACTCACAGGACAAAATAAAAAGATCTGGCAGCTACCTACTCTCCCGCAACGCAATGTGCAGTACCATCGGCGTGAGAGCGCTTGACTTCCGTGTTCGGGATGG
>CAJOOY010000013.1 GCA_905236385.1 uncultured Spirochaetia bacterium | reverse complement strand
GTCAACCTCCACACACATTCTTACTACTGCGGTCATGGGACGGGAGAGATTTCTGACTACGTTCGTGTTGCAAAAGAGGGTAGGAGATTAAAGGTACTGGGGTTTTCTGAGCATTGTCAGACACCTGACAACTATTACCCGGACAGGATGCGTTTTGAGACCTTTGAGGCGTACATGGAGAATGTAAAGGCTTTCTGTGGTACAGATGCAGAGCTGAAGGTGCTTCTTGGCTCTGAGTGCGATTGGAACCCTGATTATATTCCTTACTACAACTACCTGAAGGAACGGCTTGGGTTTTCATACCTGATAGGCTCTGTGCACTACTGCAGGGAAAAGGATAGCGGGCGACTACTATACTTGGGCAAGATTTTAGATGTGGGGCCGTACCTTTCCGCCTATGTCAAAGATTACACTGCCATGCTCAGTTCCGGGCTTTTCCTGTTTGGTTGCCACCCAGATTTGTTTTGCTACCACACTGAGTGGAACAAGGACCTTCAGAGTGCTGCTTCCGAGATAATAGCGTGTGCAAAAGAGACTGGTATGCCTTTAGAGGTGAACGGGCAGGGCTGCCTGAAAAAGCACGTGCGAGAAGATGGAAGCACCAGATACCCATACCCAGTTTCTGAATTCTGGGCCATGGCCCGTGAGGCCGGAGTAAAGGTTTGTGTTAACTCAGATGCTCATAATCCCATCCATCTATACTCCCCTCTGGCACGAGAATTTGCAAAGGAAAACAGCCTTGAGAGCCTGTTTGTAAAATGGGATGTTTCAGGGGATATAATCAGTGCGTAGGTCTGTTTGCCCTTTGACAGAGCAGGTTGTAAATCTCTTCTTCAGACATGCTATCTGTAATTAGTTCTTCAGTTTTACAAGTTATCTTAGGAACAAGATTTTCATACTCTATTTTTACTCCTGCCTTTTTGTAAACTTCCAGAGCCAAGGAGCTAAGTAGGTTGCTTTTTATTCTTTTGATTCCAAGCCTGACGGTGAGTGAGGCTGCCGCACGCCCCTGGACGCTGTCATGAAGAGAAAGAGAAGAGGTGTCTAACTTGTGTTCTTTTAAAAAGTCTTCCAGCTCAAATAAGGGATGAAGCCAGTGTCCGGAGCTTGTGAACACTTCTTCATCCCCAACAAACACCTCTAGGGTGTGTCCATTTGAGAGGTCTTGAGTATATCTGTTTTCCATCAGTCTGGTAGTATTCCCGGTTTATTAGTCATTTCCAGATAGGCGGCTATCAGATCTACAGCACCGTTTATGCCAACCCTACTGGTGTTTATGCACAGATCATACTTCTGGGCGTTTCCCCATTCCTCATGGGTATAGTATTCGCTGAACTTTGCCCTGTTTTTATCAGTCTCAAGAATAATCTTCTTCATCTCAGGTTTTGTAATTCCTGCGTGCTCTTCAAGAACAAGCTTTCTCTGTATTCTGTCTTCCAGATCTGCTGAAATAAAGATATTTACAGTATCCATATCCTTAAGAACATAGTCTGCGCAACGGCCAACTATTACGCAGGGGCCTTGCTGAGCAAGCTGGCTGATTACTTTTCCAACTTCAATAAAAACCTCATCATTCGGAAGAAGCATGGAAAACCTGTTAATTGTGGACAGAGATGCAGTGGAACCGAGACTGAGGAAATGTGGTTTCTGTTCATCCATCTTCTTAAGATAGCTTTCTGCGAATCTGCTGTTCTCTGCTGTTATCTTTAACAGTTCCCTGTCGTAGAAAGGAATTCCGAGTTTCTTTGCAAGACGCGACCCAACTTCATGGCCACCACTGCCGAACTGTCTTCCTATTGTTATAACTCTGTTCATAACAACGCCTCCTCGTGCCTTTATTATACCAGCAAAAAAGGTGAGTCAATAATATTTTCTTTCAGTTCATCCAGTAGACGGAGCTTTCCTCAGAAATAAGAAAACCCAGATCCCTTTCCAAAGCCAAAGAAGCAGCATTTGTTTCAAGAATATGGCAGTACGGAATCTTTCCTTCAGATAGGTAGTCATTTATTAGCTTCTGTTCCAGAGCCTTTCCAAGCCCACGCCTTCTGAAGTTGGGAAGAACTTCCAGCATGCCCATGGCCCCTTCAGTGTGCCTTCCTATGAAGCCAGCAATCTGACCATCAACAAAAGCCCCGATCATGCCTCTGTCAAGAGCTTCAGTAAAGCTCTCTTCAGGGTTTGAGTAGAACTTTGCCATTCTGTACGTCTGTATAACAAACTCTAAATGCTCATGCGTCAGTGGTTTAAGAACTGTGTCTGTTTTTATCTGAAAAGGCTCCTGAGATAAGCGTACTGCTATGTAGCACGGAACTCTGTCTTCAACGAGACCCATAATCTTTCTAGTCTTTTCAGGCCCGTGGGGACTGTGCAGGCACAGTGAGTCTTCTTTGTCCATCTTACTTAGAATAAACTCTGCAGCCTCTTTTTCAGACTTGTCACTGAAGATGGCCCATATCCATGTTTCTGCAACTTTGGTTATGACGCAGTCTTCCATGAGAACACATTCCTGAGCTGTTCCCAGCCTCAAAGGCTCCGTCATATCTGTGTACAGCCAGGGGTGCACGGATTTTAAAAGAGAGATTGCCTTGTTTGCCGTCCCTATGTTTATCATGCTTTTTATGATACTATAAAACTGGTGTTTTTTGGAGGGGTGTATGTACTACAACAACTTTAAGGGAGAAAAGATTTCAGCCCTCGGACTTGGCTGCATGAGGCTGCCCTGTGGTCCTGATGGAGAGATAGACTCTGCTGAGCTACAGAAGATGGTGGACTATGCCATCTCCAACGGTGTGAATTTTTTTGACACTGCCTACGTTTACCATGGTGGAAAATCAGAAATTGAGATAGGAAAGGCTCTTTCCAAGTACCCGAGAGACAGCTATTTTCTCTCTGATAAATTCCCCGGACACTCCATTCAGGACAGCTTTGATGTAAAAACTGTCTTTGAAAGACAGCTTTCAAGGTGTGGTGTAGACTACTTTGACTTCTATCTCCTGCACAACGCGTACGAGAATTCCTTTCCCGTCTACGAGGATCCGAAATGGGGAATAATCGAATATCTGAAAGAGCAGAAAAAGCTGGGCAGAATCAAGCATTTAGGCCTCTCTTCCCACGCCTCACCCGAAAACTTGGAGAAGTTCCTGGACAGGCACGAGGGGCTTTTTGAATACTGCCTGATAGAGGCAAACTACCTTGACTGGAGCCTTCAGGATGCTAAGACCAAGTATGAGAACCTGGCTAAGAGGGGTTTGGGTATTGGCATAATGGAGCCACTACGCGGTGGAAAACTTGCAACTGTAGAGGATTTTGAGAAGCCAGTTGAAATGGCCTTTAGGTTCCTTCAGGGCAGGGAGAGCCTGACAGTCATTCTCAGCGGCATGTCAAATTTTGAGCAGATGGCTGCAAATATTGAGATCTTCAAAGAAAGAAGGCCTCTCTCAGAAGCGGAAGAAAAGAAAGTCTTCGAGGTGGCTGAGAAACTCAAAAATGCTGTTCCGTGTACAGCCTGTAAGTACTGTATGGACGGCTGCCCCATGGGTCTTGAGATTCCACGCTTGATTGCTACATACAACGACCTCAAGTTCCAGAACAGAGCCACCCCAGTTATGTGGATGGATACTCTTGAATCCGATAAACTTCCTTCAGCCTGCCTTTCTTGTGGCGCCTGTGTTCAGATTTGTCCTCAGAAGATAAATATTCCTCAAGTCATGAGAGATTTTGATGAACTGCTGAGCAAGACAACGCGTTGGGCAGAGATCTGCAGACAGAGAGCAGAGGAAGAGAAGAAGCTGAATGCCCAGATGGGCAAATAACGCGGTGTTTTTGGGAAGGAAAAGTAAAAGCCCCGTTGAAACTATCCAACGGGGCGCTTCACGCTCAGCTTTCAAGCTTAGCCTTTAAAAGTTCGAACATGGTACTCCAGTTCTCACAGATTTCTTCTTCTTTGAAGTAAATGGCTATCTCACGCTCAGCATTTTCCGGGCTGTCAGAGCCATGGATGGTGTTGTAGCTCATCTCCTGTGAGAAATCTCCCCTGATGGTTCCAATTTCTGCAGCAGCCGGGTTTGTTTTTCCCATAAGCTGGCGCATGGAGGCTACCGCATTCTCGCCTTCAACAACCATGGCTACAATTGGAGCACTGGTAATGAATTTAACTAAATCATTGTAGAAGCTTTTGCCAACATGCTCAGCGTAGTGAGCTGCAGCCTGCTTATCAGAGACCTGAAGCATCTTCAGTCCTGTAATCTTAAAGCCCTTGTCTTCAATTCTTGAAATAATCTTTCCAATAAGTCCTCTCTGGACTCCATCCGGTTTGATGGCTATAAAAGTTCTTTCCATTCTTTTCTCCTGAAAATGTTTTAACCAATTTTAACACAGGGGTTTTCTTAATTGTGAAGAAATCTGTAGTTTTGCCCACAATTGTTACTCTTCTAAAAAGCAGTGGATAAGATGAAGCCATCCTATGAACAGGAGGAACACGAGATGAAGAAAACACTTTCATTAATTCTTATTATTCTTATGGCTTTCACAGCTGCAAATCTTTGGGCAGGCGGAAGCAAGGAAAAAGCTGAGACAAGTACTCAGACACAGACTCAGACTGAGATTACAGCTGAGAGCACTATAACCAGTGAGTTCACAGTAGAGCTCACAAGTGGAGACTCCAGTGCCTTCGGCGGTTCTTATAATAGCGATGGAAACTATGAACTTACATACAAGGGCACAGAAGAGGCAGTCTTTACCGTAAGTGGACTCCTCGAAGGAACACTGATTGTTAAATCAGATAATGCTGATTACACAATTGTTCTCAACGGAGCAGACATAAGGGGCCAGAGCCTCCCGGCTATTCAGCTCAAGAGTGAGACAACCTGCACCTTCGTCCTTGCTGAGGGCACCGAAAACTATGTAAGTGACAGCTCTTCAAATGAGAAGAAGGGCGCAATCACAGGCTCTGGAGATGTTGAGATTGAAGGCAGCGGCTCCCTCACAGTGAGCGTCTACAAGAAGCATGGAATAAAGCTTGACGGTGGCCTTACCATCAACAGCGGCAACGTGACCATCAACGGAGACGAGAACGCTGAAGGCAACATGATCAGTGCAGACGTCTACTTTGTCATGAATGACGGCTCTCTTGCCATCCGTGCCAATGGATCCGTCTATGGCGAGGAATCCAAGGGCATTAAAGTCAACGGTGTTGAAGGAGAGGACAGAGACTGTGGATACGTTGAGATCAACGGCGGAACAATAGATATTGTTTCAGTTGGGAAAGCCATCACAGCCGGCTGGAAAGCTGAGGACGATGCTGAAACCGAAGACACTTCCGATGATCCGTACGCAGCTGTCTACATCAACGGTGGATACATAAGCATTACCACTACCGGCACCCCGTACGAGGTTTCCGATGACGAGTCCCTCTCCCCAGAAGGAATTGAAGGCAAGAATGCTGTAATCATCAACGGTGGTACAATCTACATAACCACAACAGATGACAGCATCAACGCAGGAGACCTGGTTCAGTTCAACGGAGGCTACGTCTACGCAAACGCTACAGCCAACGACACAATTGACTCAAACGGAAAACTTGAGATCAACGGAGGCACTCTGATAATTCTCAATTCAACCAACATGGAGCAGGGAATTGACTGTGACAACGACTCCAACTTCTCCTACACAGGTGGAACATTTGTAGCAATCGGAACTGGCAACAACGTCCCAGGCTCAACGGATACAAGCGCCTACAGCCTCGGCTACATTGGAACCACATTCAAGGGTGGAGACGAGATAGCCGTTCTGGATGAGAATTCAAATGTTGTAATAGGCTTTGTTGTTCCGGACGGAATCACCTTTACAACAATTGTCTTCGGCAGCGAAGACATTCAGGGCAACAGCACCTATTCAATTGCAACCGGAACTTTCAGTGGAGTAGAGGAGAAGGACAGCCTGGTCACAGCGGCCAAGAGCTTCAAGGTCTCAAAGACCCTTGTAACCTACACAACCACAAGCTTCACTTCTACCAACGGAACCCTTGGAATGAACATTGGTGGTAACCAGAATGACTTCCATGGTGGTTTTCAGGGCAACTTCCCTTCCGGTCAGGCTCCCTCCGGTCAAATGGGTGGAATGCCGGGCTTTCCAGGAGCCATGCCCTGGGGTCCGAGATTCTAAGATAAATTATACGGGGGCTGCAGATTAAGGACTGAATATTCAAAACTTTAGGCGTTTGAATAATACTTTAAATTTTGCTTATACATGCTTATCATTAAGATAGGAGGGCATATGAGCTACTTAGAAGACAATTTTTCACTCAAGGGCAAACTTGCTTGGGTTACAGGAGCCAGTTACGGTATAGGTTTTGGAATTGCTTCAGCATTTGCAAAAGCAGGTGCTTCCATAGTTTTTAACGACAGAAATGAGGAAGCTCTTGAAAGAGGCTTTAAGGCATACGAAGAGGCCGGAATTAAAGATGTTCACGGTTATGTGTGTGATGTTACTGATGAAGATGCAGTAAACGCATGTGTAAAGCAGATTGAGAAGGACTGTGGCAGAACTGTAGATATTCTTGTAAACAACGCAGGAATCATCAAGAGAATTCCTATGATTGAAATGTCAGCAGCAGATTTCAGACAGGTTGTTGATATTGATCTTAATGGACCGTTTATTGTTTCCAAGGCAGTTCTTCCCGGAATGATCAAGAAGAATGAAGGAAAGATCATCAACATCTGTTCAATGATGAGTGAGCTCGGAAGAGAGACTGTCAGTGCTTACGCCGCAGCCAAGGGCGGACTTAAGATGCTCACACGCAACATCTGTTCAGAGTATGGAAAGTACAACATTCAGTGTAACGGAATTGGACCTGGATATATTGCTACTCCGCAGACAGCTCCTCTCAGAGAGCGTCAGGCTGACGGCAGCCGCCACCCGTTTGACCAGTTTATTGTTGCAAAGACACCAGCAGAGAGATGGGGAACTCCAGAAGACCTTCAGGGTCCGGCACTCTTCCTTGCCTCCCATGCTTCAGACTTTGTTAACGGTCATGTTCTGTATGTTGACGGCGGTATTCTTGCCTATATTGGAAAGCAGCCAGGTTGAGTACATTTAATTCAAAACAAATTATAGAAAGACAGCGCGGGTACTTTAATAGCGGAGTAACCCGCTCTGTCTCTTTTCGTCTTAATGCTCTGGAAAATCTTTCTGGAGCATTGAAGCTTTTTGAAGAGAAGATAGAGAAGGCTCTCTATGAGGATTTGGGGAAGTCCGGCATGGAAGCCTTCATGACTGAGACGGGGATGGTGCTTGAAGAGATAAAGTATCTGAAAAAGCACCTTAAGAGCCTGTGTAAAGAGAAGAGGGTGAAGACTCCTCTATCTCAGTTCCCTTCAAAAAGCTTTATCTCTCCTGAGCCGTACGGGACGGTGCTGATTCTCAGCCCTTGGAACTATCCTTTGCAGCTTTGTCTCTCTCCACTAGCTGGAGCAATTGCAGCGGGAAATACTGTTGTTTTAAAGCCTTCTTCTCAAAGTCCGGCAACTTCGGCTGTTATTAAAGATTTAATTGAAAGTATCTACTCTCCTGAGTTTGTCTCGGTGCTGTTGATAGACAGGGAAGAGACTAAAGAACTACTTGAGAACAAGTTTGACTACATTTTCTTCACGGGAAGCAAGAAGGGCGGACAGGAGGTTATGAGTGCTGCTGCTAGATTTCTAACCCCTGTAAGTTTAGAGCTTGGAGGAAAAAGTCCGGTGGTGATTGACGGGACATGCAGTATGGCATTGGCCGCCAGGCGCGTAGCGTTCGGGAAAGTATTGAATGCAGGGCAGACCTGTGTGGCGCCGGACTATGTGCTGATTAAGGCGGGCTTGGAAGAGGAGTTTTCTGAGCATTATTTGAAGGCTGTGAAGGAGTTTTTCCCAGGGGGCTACGACGATTATCCAAAGATTATCAGCGCGCCAAAGTTCGAGAGGCTAAAGGGGCTGCTGACCGCTTCTGTTAAGGCTGGGGCGGTGATTCATGGGGCGGAAAAGGAGATAACGGACGACAAGAATCTTAAAATTTATCCGCTGGTTTTGAGCTCCGTTGGCTTTGACAACCCTGTTATGGATGAGGAGATTTTCGGGCCCATTTTGCCTTTAATTTCAGTAAAAGACATGGAAGAAGCGCTCTCTTATGTTCGGGAGCATTCAAAGCCACTGGCCCTGTATTTGTTTACTGAGGATAAGGGATTTGAAAAGAGAGTGCTTGAGGCCGTTTCTTTTGGCGGTGGGTGTATAAATGACACAATTGTGCACCTGGCTTCTACTGACATGAGCTTTGGAGGTGTGGGCGAGAGCGGAATGGGGAGCTACCATGGGAAGGCCAGTTTTGATACGTTTACGCACTACAGGAGTATATTGAAAAAATCTGTTCTCATAGATTTGCCAATGCGTTATCATCCCTATAATAAAAAGAAGAAAAACCTTATTGAACGCTTTATGGGTTAATAGGCTTAACCTGTAGGAGGGAAAGATGTCTACACATATCGGTGCAAAGGCTGGCGAGATAGCTGAGAGAGTTCTCCTTCCCGGAGATCCGCTGAGGGCTAAATTCATAGCTGAGACCTTCCTTGAGAACGCGGTGTGCTACAACAACGTCCGTGGCATGTTGGGCTTTACAGGAACGTACAAGGGAAAGAGGGTCAGCGTTCAGGGCACGGGTATGGGCATGCCTTCAATCGGCATCTATGCCTATGAGCTTATCAATTTCTATGGTGCAAAGCGCCTCATAAGAACAGGAACCTGTGGCTCTGCCTCCAAGGAGTTTGACTTGAGAGACGTGGTCTTTGCCCAGGCGGCCGCTACAGACAGCGGGGTTCTCAGGACAAGATTGGGCTCAGAGGTAGCCTTCCCACCTGTTGCGGATTTTTTCCTTCTCAGGGATGCTGTTGAGGCGGCTGAAGGCCTTGGAAAGAAGTTTAAGGTAGGAACCGTTCTTTCTGATGACCTTTTCTACAATGAGAATTCTGAGGAAAGATATGCTCTTCTTAACAAGTATGGAGTTTCATGCGTTGAAATGGAGTGTGCGGAGCTCTTTACGCTGGGAGCCAGACACGGAGTTCAGACGCTTGGAATTCTTACGGTCAGCGATATGATTTTTGAGGACAGATTCTGCACTTCAGAGGAAAGGGAGCAGTCCTTCACTGATATGATGGAGATAGCTCTTGAAGCCATCTGACGCAGGAGATGAGGAGAAGATATGAACCTGGTAGTAGTGGGCGGAGCCAATATTGATGTTTGCGCAAAGAGCAGCGCAAAGATTATTCACAGAGATTCAAATATTGGAAAGGTGGATTTCACGCTCGGTGGCGTGGGAAGGAATATAGCCGAGGATCTGAGCCTCTTCGGAGCTGATGTGAGTCTTCTGACGGCCATAGGAGACGACAGTTTCGGCCGTGTGGTCATAGACAACGCCCACGAGCAGGGAATAACGCTCCTTGCTGAGCCGTTTGAGGGCAAGAAAACTGGTGTTTATGCTTATTTGGCCGATGGGGACGGAACCTTTGTGGCCGGAATAAGTGACATGGAAATAGTGGACATGATTACCCCTCAGGTAATTGAGGAAAATATAAACGCCCTGTTCTTTGCAGACGCAATCATTGTTGATTCCAACCTCCCCAGAGAAACCATTGAGAGGCTCTGTGAAAAGGATTTCAAGATAATTGGAGACGGAGTTTCAAGCACCAAGTGTCTTAAGTTTTCAGGGGTGCTGGACAAGCTTTACATGATGAAGCTAAACAGGATTGAGGCCTTTGCCCTTACAGACACTGACAACGTTACAGATGCAGTGAAAGTCCTGGTTAACAAGGGTTGCAAGAGGGGAATAATCACCCTTGGAGAGCAGGGAGCCATGTGCTACGAAGAGAAAGTAGACGGAACTCACACCTACTGGCTTTCAAATCTTCCTAATCCCAAAATATGCGATACAAACGGCTGTGGAGACGCCTTCTTGGCAGGTTTTGTCTTTGCTATGATGCGTGGACGGAACATGAAAGAATCCCTCTGCTTTGGCCAGAGTGCGGCCTCTTTAAATGCTGAGAGCCTTTCTTCAGTCAACAGGACAATGAGTTTCCACGGGCTAAAGATAGTTGGCGAGAAATTCAAAGAAGAGGCTGACTCAAGAGAGGAGATTATCAAATGAATTTAAAAGTAGATTTTTCAGAAGAAGTTGCTCTTGCTCTTGAACAGAAGCGCCCTGTTGTGGCTCTTGAGAGCACAATCATAAGTCATGGCATGCCATACCCGAAAAATGTTGAAACAGCTCTGTCTGTTGAACAGACCATCCGTGACAACGGGGCCGTGCCTGCTACAATTGCGATCATTGGTGGACGCCTTAAAGCAGGCCTTTCCAGAGAGGAACTTGAGTACTTTGGAAAGAAGGGAACTGCTATTACTAAGGTTTCTAGGCGAGACATTCCAACAGTAGTTGCCCGTGGAGAAGACGGGGCTACAACGGTAGCTGCTACCATGATTGTGGCCCATATGGCTGGGATAGATGTTTTTGCCACAGGCGGAATAGGCGGGGTGCACAGGGGTGCAGAGCTTACTATGGATATTTCTGCAGACCTGGAAGAGCTCTCACGTACTCCTGTTATGGTCATCTGCGCCGGAGCTAAGGCCATACTTGATCTGAAGCTTACCATGGAAGTTCTTGAAACCAAGGGTGTTCCTGTGGTTGGCTACAAAACAGATGAGCTACCAGCTTTCTACAGCCGTGAGAGCGGAATAAAGCTGAACACAAGAAGTGACTCTCCTGAAGATCTGGCTTCTATCTGGAAGGCTATTAAGAATCTGGAACTGGGCAACGGAATGCTGGTGACAAACCCAATCCCACAGCAGTACAGCATGGACAGCAAGGAGATTGGAGCCGTGATTGACAAGGCCATAAACGAGATGAACAGTCTCGGAATAAAGGGAAAGGAAGTCACTCCGTTCCTGCTTGATAAGGTTCAGAGACTCACTGGTGGAGACAGTCTTGAGGCAAACATAAGGCTTGTACTGAACAACGCAAAGCTTGCTGCCAGAACAGCCTGCGCTCTTGTAAAGTAAACGGGAAAAGCGGATGGCTCAGATTTGTTCTAAAGCAGGTTCCTGCGGGGCTTGTCCTCTAATGGGAATGAAGTACTCTCAGCAGCTAAAAGAGAAGCAGGACTATGTCTGCTCCCTGCTGGAGAAATTCGGTCCTGTGGCTCCCATCAGGGGTATGGAAAACCCCTATTATTATCGCAATAAGGTCCAGTCTGTATTTGGCACCGATAGAAAGGGAAACACTATAAACGGAATCTACAGGGCAGGGACGCACAAGATAATAGATGTCAGGTCCTGCATGATTGAAGATAAGGATGCAGATGCGGTTCTTCTTACAATCAGGTCCCTAGTAAAAACGCTGGGGCTCAGACCGTACAACGAGGACCTGGGTACGGGCTTTTTGCGCCACGTCCTTATCCGTAAGGCGGTAGCCACTTCCCAAATAATGGTGGTTCTTGTAGTCTCCTCTTTTCACTTCAAAGCCCAGGAGAGGTTTGTAAAAACCCTTGTTGAAAAGCACCCAAACATCCGCTCCATTCTCCTGAACAGAAACACAGAAAAGACGTCCATGGTGCTTGGAGAAGGGGAGGAGAAGGTGATCTACGGCGACGGCTACATAGAGGATGAGCTTTGCCACCTGCGCTTCAGAATCTCTGCCAGAAGCTTCTACCAAGTAAACCACCTTCAGGCCCAGAGGCTTTACACCATAGCCATGAGGATGGCTCGTTTTACCGGACACGAATCGGTAATTGACGCCTACTGCGGCACAGGCACCATTGGCCTGATAGCGGCTGCCAGCGGGGCAAGAAGCGTGCTCGGCATAGAGCTTAACCCCTCCGCCGTAGAGGACGCTACGCTCAATGCCCGTCTGAATCATTTAGACAACGCCTCTTTTATCTGCGGAGACGCCGGTGAGAAGCTCAAGGAGCTTGCCCGTCAGAAAGTGGTCTGCGATGTCCTGTTTCTCGATCCTCCCCGTGCCGGTTCGGACGAGCGCTTTCTTTCTTCCGTAATCAGGCTCTCTCCTGAAACCGTCATCTATATTTCCTGTAATCCTGAGACCCTTGAGCGGGATCTAAGATACCTTCTCAAGATGGGGAACTACCATGTGGTAGGTTTTCAGCCGGTGGATATGTTTCCGCACACGAGCCACGTCGAGACGGTAGTATTGATGTCACGCGCTACGGACTGACCGCCGAAAAAGTGCCGTGTTTCCGGGCTTTTCGGGCATTAGGGCATCAGTGGCAGCGAGCGGATTTAGCCGTAAAAATCGCTCTGTCAGAACATGTCAATCGCTCCGGTCGGAGGGTTGAGTAGGCGATTTAGATGTCGTGGGGTTGAGTGGCCGGTTTAGATGTTTTTGCGGTAGGGTTGAGTTAGTGATTTGGATAACAACGGGTTGAGGCTGTGGTTTGGATGACAGCGCGACAACTCGGCGTTTATTTGGATGGTGTTATATGATTATCAAAGAAATTGAAAATAAGCGAGACTTTCTCCCCTTGCTCTTGCTGGCTGACGAGCAGG
>CAJOOY010000012.1 GCA_905236385.1 uncultured Spirochaetia bacterium | reverse complement strand
CCCGCCAACCTTCATCTGGCACACAAAAGCAGATAAATCAGTCCCAGTTGAAAACACTTTATTATTTGACAAAGCCCTGACTAAGGCCAAGATCCCACATGAGACCCTTCTTTTTGAGACAGGCGCCCACGGCATTTCTCTGGCAACTGAAGAAGTTGTCCACCCAGCCAACCCTGAGCCCAATAAAGAAGTCCAAGTCTGGCCGGATAAGGTAGATGCCTGGCTCAAGAAGCTCTGGAAGTAACTTCAAACGAGATAATTTGCAGTGTTTCTATTTCGGATTTTCTTCTTACTTCTTCCGTCCTGTGAACAGCATCATAAGAGGCACATATAGGACACCTGCTACCGGCCAGATAATCCAGGCCTTATCCGCAACATCAAGGAAGACAAGAACCAGAAAGACTGCGGTTATAATCATCCAGTAGACACTTGAGAAGCCTGATCTCTTCTCAAAACCTGCTTTATTCTCTCTTGTGTAATCACCCTCTTCCAGAAGCCTGTCAAAGGAGTAATTGATTGTACCGGTATAAACAAAGCCGTGAACAGCAAAGGCCACAAGCAGAAGAAGGACACAGACGGAACTTATGATTACTGCCATCTTTGCATATATGCAGGAGAAAACAATCAGAGGGATTACTGAAATAATGCAGATAACAGTGGAGATGGTATTTATCATTGTAGCTTTCTCCCTGAACTCCTCCTTTCTCTTTTTCACCAGTCCTGAAACTCCGTAAGCAGTCTCTATTTCCGCTTTATCAAGAAACTCGTATTTCTGTGCTTCTGAGGCGCATCTGATAAAGCCGGTAACAGCTACAGCAACAAGAACAAGAAGAATTCCCAATCCGGCTCCCACAACAGAGCCTTCTATGTTTTCGCCCAGCGCTGTGAGAAAGATTAACGGAATAGGAGATACAACACAGAGAAAAGAAGAAAAAGCCATAAGAGGAGCTCTCCTTCTTTTCATGTCCATGAAATCTATGGCTTCCTCCAATGAAACCTTTCTTACTGTGGAACCCGAATCAGAAACAGGCACTTCAAAATCTTCCATACTATAGTCATCTTTAAGAAGATAATCCGTTGACACTGAAAACAGTTCACTCAGTTTTAATATTTTCTCCATATCAGGAATACTCTGAGCGCTTTCCCACTTTGATACAGACTGCCTTGAGACACCCAGCTGCTCCGCCAGATCCTCCTGAGACCAGTTCATCTTCTTTCTTAGTTCAACAATCTTTTCTGAAAGTATCATTATAAAACTCCTTTAATCTGCAAAGCATGGCTCAATAATAGAAAAAGTCCTGTTTGCACTCTACCAACAGGACTTTGAAAACTGTCAACCAGAGGTTGCATTTTCATTTTTTATCAGAATCAGAGTCTTCATATCTTCTCTTTCTATCCTCTTTGGAAGGCCTTCCCATAAACGGAACAACCAAAAGTATAATTACAATTTCTATTATGATTCCCATATTCTATTCCTCGTCCTCAGCCCATGAGAGAGCAGCTCTGACAGCCCTCTGCCAGCCCTTGATAAGCCTTACTCGCTCTTTTTCATCCATGGATGGTTCAAAAACCTTGTCTACGGCCCAGTTCTGCCTTATGTCTTCAAGGTTTTCCCAGTAGCCCGTAGCCAGACCGGCCAGGTAGGCTGCCCCAAGGCCTGTAGTTTCTATGCAGGACGGGCGAACAACCTGAGACTTTAAAATGTTACTCTGAAACTGCATCAGAAGATTATTTGCACTGGCCCCGCCGTCGACACGGAGGCTTGAAATCTTTATCCCTGAATCAATCTCCATTGCTCTGGCAATTCCATGCGTCTGGTATGCCAGAGACTCTAAAGTGGCTCTAACCAGATGCGCTCTGCTGGTTCCACGGGTTATTCCAGTGATTATTCCACGTGCATTCTGGTTCCAGAATGGAGCGCCAAGGCCTGTAAAGGCTGGAACTACATAGCAGCCTTCAGAGTCTTCAACTCTGCTTGCCCAGTCTTCACTCTCAGGGGCGTTTTCTATGACTGCCAGCTCATCTCTGAGCCATTGGATGGCAGCTCCTGCCACAAAAATACTCCCCTCAAGGGCATATTCAACGTGGTCCTTGTAGCCTACGGCAATTGTGGTAACCAGTCCTGATTCTGAAAGAACAGGTTTTCTTCCTGTGTTCATGAGAAGGAAGCACCCGGTTCCGTAGGTGTTTTTCATCTCTCCTTCATTGAAGCAGCACTGACCGAATAGAGCGCACTGCTGGTCTCCGGCAGCTCCTGAGATGACTATTTCTCCACCATAGAACTCAGGAAGGGTTTTCCCGTAGATGTAACTGGACGGCTTTACCTCAGGCAGAATGTTTTCAGGAATATTGAAAAGCCTCAATAGATCCTTATCCCAGCAGAGGTCATGAATATTGTAAAGCATGGTACGGCTTGCGTTTGTCTGGTCGGTAACGTGGACCTGTCCGCCAGTGAGGTTCCAGATGAGCCAGGTTTCTATTGTTCCGAAGAGAAGTTGGCCACACTCGGCTTTGGCACGGGCGCCTGGAACGTTGTCTAAGAGCCACTTGATTTTGGTGCCGGAGAAGTAGGCGTCGGGCACAAGACCTGTCTTGTTTCGGATCATGTCTGAGTAGCCATCTTTAACAATAGAATCAATAATTGGACTGGTCCTGCGGCATTGCCAGACTATGGCATTGGCTATGGGCTTTCCAGTGCTCTTGTCCCAAAGAAGCGTTGTCTCGCGCTGGTTGGTTATTCCTATACTGTCAATCTGTTTTGCGCTTATACGCAACTTCTTCATGGCTGCACGGGAAACCTCCAGGGTTGTGTCCCAGATTTCCATGGCGTCATGCTCTACCCAGCCCGGCTTTGGGAAAATCTGCGGGAATTCCTTCTGGCACACCGCGCAGATTCTGCCGGCCTTATCAAAAATAAGACATCTGGAACTTGTTGTTCCCTGATCAAGAGCCATTATGTATTTCATCCGAAAACCCCCTGGTTTGATTATCAAAGCTCAACGAATAGAGGTCAAGTAAAGTTTATTGAGGTTTACACCTCATATTTTTAGGTAGATAATTAGCGAAGGAGATTTTTATGGAAACAAGACCATACGTTGACTGGGAGCTGATGAACAACTTCATGATAGATGTTTTCAAGGCTTATGGTGTTCCTGAAGAAGATGCCGCTATCTGTGCAGATGTTCTTCTGGAATCTGACAGAAGAGGAATTGAGAGCCACGGCTGCAACAGATTCAAACCTATCTACTTGGACAGAATCAAAAACGGCACTTTAAAGCCGGTTACTAAAATAGAGATACTTAAAGAAACACCCACCACCGTTGTTATGGATGCACATGACGGAATGGGTATGGTTGCTTCTTATCATATGATGAAGAAGCTGATTGAGAAGGCAAAGAAGTACGGAATGGCTGGTGGAACAATCACTAACTCCACTCACTACGGAATAGCTGGATACTGGACTACCATGGCTGAGAAAGAAGGAATGATAGGCATCTCTGGCACAAACGCCAGACCTTCTGTTGCCCCGACTTTTGGCATTGAGCCCATGATGGGTACGAATCCACTTACCTTCACCATGCCGACAGATGAGGCCTTCCCATTTAATTTTGACTGCGCCACTTCCACAATCCAGAACGGAAAGATAGAGTTCTACGCTCGTCAGGGCAAGAAAACTCCTTCTGGTCTTGTAGTAAACAACAATGGAGAGTCTGTAACTGAATCAGAGCAGATTCTTTCTGACATGAGAAAAGGAAAGGCTGCCCTACTCCCGCTTGGAGGCCTTGGAGAAGAGACCGGAGGCTACAAGGGTTACGGCTTTACTGCAGTAGTTGAAATACTAAGCGCAGCTCTTTCAGGCGGTCCGTACATGAAGGCCCTTAATGGTAAAGATGAGAACGGAAACCCCTCTATGTACCACCTTGGACACTTTTTCTTTGTAATCAACCCTGAGTTCTTCATGGGACTTGATACCTTCAAAGCTACAGCCGGAGGAATCTGCAGGGATCTGAGGGCTTCTGCAAAGGCTCCTGGCAAAGACAGAATCTACACTGCGGGAGAGAAGGAACATGAAGCCTTCCTAGACAGAAAGGATAAGGGAGTTCCGGTTGGAGAAGCCATCCAGAAAGAGCTTATTCAACTCAGAGACGAAAACAAACTTTTCCAGTATCATTTCCCATTTGAGAAGTAAAGATAAAATAATCAGGAGAGAAAATGGATTACGCAAAAGAATCTCTAAAGCTCCACGAACAGTGGAAAGGGAAAATAGAAGTTATTTCAACAGTGCCCGTTGCCTCAAAAGAAGATTTGAGCCTGGCGTACACCCCGGGTGTTGCCCAGCCCTGTCTGGAAATACAGAAAGACATAAACAAGAGTTACACACTCACTAGGCGCCACAACCTCTGTGCAGTAATTACTGACGGAAGTGCTGTTCTAGGCCTTGGAGACATAGGACCTGAGGCTGGCATGCCTGTTATGGAAGGCAAGTGTGTTCTCTTTAAGAGTTTTGGAAATGTAGACGCGTTCCCTCTTTGTATAAAAACAAAAGACGTAGATGAGTTTGTTCAGACTGTTTACAATCTCTCAGGCTCATTCGGTGGAATAAATCTTGAAGACATATCGGCTCCAAGGTGCTTTGAGATAGAGAGAAAGCTTAAGGAGAAGTGTGATATTCCAATTTTCCATGACGATCAGCACGGAACAGCTGTAATCACTTTAGCTGGACTCACAAACGCTCTCAAAGTTGTTCACAAGAAGAAAGAAGATGTGAAGATAGTCACTAGCGGAGCCGGAGCTGCGGCCATAGCTATTACAAAACTACTTCTGTCTGCTGGCTTTAAAAACATAACCATGTGTGACCGTCAGGGAATAATCTATGAAGGGAGAGACAACCTTAACTGGATTAAAAAAGAGATGGCCACACAGACAAACCTAGAGCATAAAACTGGAAGCTTAGCAGACGCACTTAAGGGCTCTGATGTATTTATTGGAGTTTCAGCTCCAGGGCTTGTTACAAAAGAAATGGTTCAGAGTATGAACAAAGACGCAATAATCTTTGCATGCGCCAACCCAACTCCCGAAATCTTCCCTGAAGAAGCTAAGGCTGGAGGCGCTGCAGTTGTTTCAACCGGTAGAAGTGATTATCCGAACCAGATCAACAATGTCCTTGCCTTCCCAGGCATCTTCCGTGGCACTTTTGATGTAAGAGCTTCAGATATAAATGAAGAGATGAAGGTTGCCGCCTCAAAAGCCCTTGCGGAGCTTGTGTCAGAAGAAGAGCTCTGCGCAGATTACATAATCCCTAAGGCTTTTGATCCCAGGGTTGGAAAAGCTGTGGCAAAGGCTGTAGCAGAGGCTGCCATCAGAAGTGGCGTAGCAAGACTAGCTTAAGACTTAAGGAGTTAAAAACATGTTCTATTTTATGTTGTATCCGTTTCTGACCTACAGCAGAATTCTGATTTTTGCTGCAATCATACCGGCTGTATTTCTTATGGTTTATGTCTACAAATCAGACAAGCTAGAGAAAGAAAACCCACGTTTTTTAGGCTCAGTTGCAGTTTCAGGAATCCTCTCTGCCTTACTGGCCCTTGTTCTTGAATGGCTTCTCGGAATCATACTGGACGCAGTTGGGATTCAGTCGGAGAAAACTTACAACATTATTCTTTATTTTATAGTAGTTGCCGGTTCCGAAGAAGGCTCTAAGTATTTCTTCCTTAGACGCAAGACCTGGCATAGTAGAGAGTTCAACTGTCAGTATGACGGGGTTGTGTATGCAGTCTTTGTCTCTCTCGGCTTTGCCCTCTGGGAGAACATAAGTTACGTCATGCACTACGGTCTGTCTGTAGCAATAATAAGGGCTATTACAGCAGTTCCTGGCCACGCCTGCTTTGGTGTTTTCATGGGCATATTCTATGGACTAGCCAGAGGCTATGCTTTTATGAGAGAAGAAGGAAAGAAAAAACTTATGAACACTCTCTCTGTAGCCCTTCCTGTTCTTCTTCATGGTTCTTATGACTACATAGCTTCCATGACCGAGGCTGGCTCCTCATGGTACTTTGTTGCCTTTGTGGCTGTCATGTTCATTGTTTCTCTCATTCTTATCAGAAACATGAGCAAGAACGATAAATACTTCTCTATCAACAGAAGCACTGTAAATTTTGAAATCCTTTAAAAGGAGAAAAGCATGCTTGACCCTACAGTGTATGCAGATTGGCAGATAGCCCAGGAAGCAGAGAAAACTCTGCCCTCAGTGGAAGAGTTCAGAAAGAAGCTGGGCCTTCTTGAAGAAGAGATTATTCCCTACGGAAAAACTCCTAAGCTTGATTTCATAAAAATTATGAAGCGCTTGGAGAATACAGAAAAGAAAGGAAAATACATAGAGGTCACAGCCATAACTCCAACTCCACTAGGAGAAGGAAAATCCACTACTTCCCTAGGTCTAATTGAGGGTTTGGCAAAACTTGGAAAGAACGCTGGTGGGTGCCTCAGGCAGCCTTCTGGCGGACCGACTATGAACGTTAAGGGCTCTGCAGCCGGTGGTGGAAACGCTCTTCTTATTCCCATGACTGAGTTCTCTCTTGGCCTTACTGGAGATATTAACGACATAACAAACGCTCACAACCTTGCCATGACAGCACTGAATGCTCGCATGCAACACGAAAGAAACTATGACGATGAGAGGCTGAAAAAGGCCGGCCTTAAACGCCTGGACATAGACCCGGAGCGCATTCAATGGAACTTTGTCATGGATTTCTGCTGTCAGGCTCTGAGAAAGATGGAGATAGGCCTGGGGGAAGGCAAACTTGATGGGTTTAGGATGGAGACAAAGACAAATATTGCTGTCTCTTCAGAGCTCATGGCTATCCTTGCTGTCTCTAAAGACCTAAAGGATCTGAGAGAAAGAATTGGAAAGATTGTTTTAGCGTACGACAAGAAGGGAAACCCTGTTACCACAGAAGACCTGGAAGTAGCGGGCGCCATGACAGCATGGATGAGAAACACAATCAATCCGACTCTGTGCTACACGGTAGAAGGACAACCTGTGCTGGTACATGCCGGCCCGTTTGCAAACATTGCCATAGGCCAATCCTCTGTCATAGGAGACAGGCTTGGTCTGAAGCTCTTTGACTATCATGTTACGGAGAGCGGATTCGCAGCCGACATAGGTTTTGAGAAGTTCTGGAATGTGAAGTGCCGTCTGTCAGGCCTCAAGCCGGACTGCTCAGTGGTGGTTGCAACCATAAGAGCCCTGAAGATGCACGGTGGCGGGCCAAAGGTCACCCCAGGCAAGAAACTTCCTAAGGAGTACACGGAAGAGAACCTTACTCTTCTTGAAAAGGGGGCGGAGAACCTGTTCCACCACGTGAACCTGGTCAAGAAGGCAGGAATTGTTCCCGTTGTGTGCATAAACCGCTTTGCAACCGACACAGATAAAGAGATCCAGCTTCTAAGAGACCTCTGTGAGCAACACGGGGTCAGGTGTGCCCTCTCCGAGCACTGGCAGTACGGTGGCGAAGGAGCTGAAGAGCTTGCCCGGAAGGTCATTGAAGCCTGTGAAGAGAAAACTGAGTTTAAGTATCTCTATCCGCTGGATATGCCTCTCAGAGACCGCGTTGAAAAGATAGCCAGAGAAGTCTACGGAGCTGATGGCGTTGACTGGGCCCCGCTGGCTTTGGAAAAGGCTGAGCGTTTTGAGAAAGAACCAAAGTATGCTGACTACGCAACCATGATGGTTAAAACGCACCTATCTCTTTCTCATGACCCTGAGCTGAAAGGAGTTCCGAAAGGTTGGAGACTGCCGATCCGTGACATACTTGAGTATTCGGGTGCCAGATTCCTCTGCCCCATGGCCGGAACCATTACAATGATGCCCGGAACAGGAAGCAATCCTGCATACAGAAAGGTAGATGTGGACACAGATACAGGAGAGGTCAAAGGCCTCTTTTGATTATCATAATCTGGCTATGACAAAAGGAGTTTTATTATGATTATTCGGTCCCTACCGCAAAAGGTGAAACACTCAAACTTTCAGATTACACGGGAAAGGTTATTTTGATTGTGAACACAGCCACTGGCTGTGGCTTTACTCCGCAGTACGCTCCTATTGAGCAACTCTACAAAGACTATCGTCAACTACCCATCACCTAAAGGTAATGGGCTTGTAACTGCCCAGTCGTAGTAACTCCCACCGCCCAAAGGCAGTGGGTTTCCGCCTACAACAACAGAAAGGATTTTATTTATGAAGAAATCAGATGTAAACGGAGAAAACGAACTTCCTCTTTATGCATACCTCAAGTCACAGAAAGGTTTTGCAGGCTTTGGCAACCACAAGTTGAAAGGCATTCTTGAGCAGATGCTCTCCAAAGCCGACCCGGATTGGGACAAGAAGCCGGATATTAAGTGGAACTTCACCAAGTTTGTCGTTGACCGTGAAGGAAACGTCGTAGCCCGTTTTGAGCCGACTGAGGATATGGCAAAGGTCGAAGAGTGCATTCGCTCACTAATCTAGCGAATCTGGTTCAGTAGAAGCTAAAGCCTACTGAAATATAATCCATTCTCTGATAGAACCACTGCACAGAGGGTACTCTGCCGGTGTGATAGAAGGCCTCAACTCTGATTGCGTGCGCATCTGACGATAAGGCTGGAAACTCCACGCCTCCACCTATGGTCAACTCTGTCTCCCATGGATTGTCCTTGCTGTAAGCTCCTATTTGGTGCTTAGTCTGCCCATCCTGATGAAGCTGAAAATCAAAAGCCGCAAAGGCCGTGCAGAAGCTGAACTCATACCTATACTCTGCGCCAAAGTGAATCCTCAAAGCTCTGTAAGATTCGTCGGAGCCCCGCATCAGCTCTTCCTGTGCCTGAAGCTGCTCGGGTGACAAATACTCGCCGCCATCCGCGTCCCCGCCAATCCTTTGTATCAGGGTACTCCTATCTTCCTCGCTGATTGGATTTTGATAATCTGCCGGACAATGCACAACAGGTCTCAACCAGCTTGGATTCATAGGTATTTCAGTCTCCGCATACACCCTCAGCCCCTTAAGCACATCTGCCTGCAGTGAAATAAGCCATGAATTATCTCTCACATACTCCACCGGCTTAATCAAATAGTACTGATTACTCTCATTTCCACCATAGAGGCTATGGTAGTTTGCTATCAGTGCTCCGGCTTCATCATAATAATCAGTGCCGGTATACGCCTTTGTGCTGTAATCCACACCGTTGTATATGTAATAGTCCTGCAGCACCTCATCTCCATAGTGCCCGGAGAAATGATGCATACCGACTCTCACAGTTACAGCATCTGCAAACCTCAGTGACCCACCGAAGAAGTACGAGCCATCAAAAGCGAGGGCCTCATTTTTGGAAAAAAGATTGAATATTGTATTTATGTAACCAGCCAGGTTAACCTCAAAATCTATCTGCGGAACCCATTTATAACCTTCAAACGAAGTCCTGAAGAACCCAAGTGAAGTCCCGCCCTTCATGTGCAGATACATGTTCTTATTAACCTTCAGAGCCTCATCATTGTAGTACATGTCTTTATAGAAAGCCTGGTACGAGTCACTGCCAGTATCATACTCAACAACCACGCCTCTAATGGTCCTGGGCTTCTTCTCCTGATCTGTTGCCCTAATAACTGTCAAATGAGAATTAAAGGCATACGGATCAGCCGCACTCTCTTTGTACAAAGGCCCATCTGCCAGAACATGAAAACTGAACAGGCTGTCTGCAAACACTGGAGCAACAACCAACACAAAAACCAACAAGACAACTATTCTCTTCCATGATTTACTCATAAATTCATTCTACCCCCGCCCAAGAGCGCGGTCAACTTTATCTAACTGCGTCCGTAGAGCGGGTTTTTGTTGAAATACGGGAAGATTAAATTAAAATATAAGTAACGGCTCAGATAGAGCCTGCATTTACTAAATTAAGGAGATTCTTGTCAACTACCCATCACCTAAAGGTAATGGGCTTGTAACTGCCCAGTCGTAGCAACGGCTTATGAATCAAGCACGGGAAAACCAACGATTTTAATCGTTGGATGAAAGTGCTTCCTGACAACTTACAAAACTTGCCACCTAATCGTGAAGAATTTGAAAGGTAGAAGCAGCAGGATCTTGAGAGAAGAATTTCCATTCCTCAAATCCAAACTTCCAAACCTTTGGACAAGGTCTTACTATTGCGAAACAATAGGTTGTATCAGCGAAGATGCGATTAAGAAATACATAGAGAACCAAAAGAATGTGTGAGATATGCTGAGAGTGATTAAATACGAACTTAATCAGGAAAACCTGTGGATGCTGTAGGTTAGTCTATAACACTATAGACAGGTTCTTTGCAAGTAGTCAAATTTGCAGTGTTTGTGGAAACAGGAATGAGAAAGTCAAGAATCTCTCGGTGAGAAAATGGACTTGTTCTTGTGGAGCT
>CAJOOY010000011.1 GCA_905236385.1 uncultured Spirochaetia bacterium | reverse complement strand
TTAACAACTACAGCGGCTACACGGTGCCACAGAAGCAGAAAGAGTCCATGGAGGAGCACGAGGACGAGGAAGTGGCCCCGGCAGTCCTTGGTTTGAGGAGAGCTGAAGGACAGGGTTACCTGTATAACGCTAAGCGCCTCATGTACAAATTCCCGCCGGATGACCTACTTATGCACTATGAGCAGGCCACGGACAATGTCACTGACGTGGACGTTGAAAACGACGGCCGAATTATAGTAGACACCCTCAGGCAGTTTAAGATTGAAACAAGACTGCTAGACGTGAAGCACGGCCCGACCTTTACTCTCTATGAGCTTTCCCTTGCTAGAGGAATAAGGGTCAACTCAATTACAAACCTGGCGGAAAATATTGCCATGGACCTGGCGGTTAAATCTGTCAGAATCCTGGCCCCCATCCCAGGCAAAGCAGCCGTTGGCGTGGAAGTGCCGAATAAAAAGAGATACACAATTGGCTTCGACATGATGCTCCCAGCTCTCAGGAAAAAGCCTCTTAAGGTTCCTATGGTTCTGGGTAAGACTATTACAAATGACTCGGTTGTAATTGACCTCTCATCAGCTCCGCACTTACTGATAGCAGGAACTACAGGCTCCGGTAAGTCTGTCTGTGTAAACTCACTCATCTGTTCAATTCTGTACACTAAGACGCCAAGAGAAGTCAGGATGCTCCTCGTGGACCCGAAGATGGTTGAGCTTACGGTTTATAACGATATACCGCACCTTTTAACCCCGGTTATCACCGAGCCTAAAAAGGCCATCAAGGCCATGGCCTACTGCGTGAAAGAGATGGAAAGAAGAATGAACCTTCTTAGCAAGGTTGGAGCCAGGAAGATAGAAGAGTACAACAAAAAGATAGATGAGATGGGCTTATTAAATGCAAAACTGCCGTATATTGTGGTGATTATTGATGAATTTGCCGACCTCATGCAGGTAGTTGGAAAAGAACTGGAAAGTTATATTAAGAGAATAACAGCAGTTGCAAGATTTACAGGAATTCATTTGGTGCTTGCAACTCAGCGCCCGTCTGTAGATGTTATTACAGGAATTATCAAGAGTAACATGCCTACAAAGATTGCCTTTGCAGTATCCAGCTCCATGAACAGCAGAATTATTCTGGATGCCAACGGAGCGGAAAAACTGCTCGGTAGAGGAGACATGCTCTACGCCAGTCCGTCCAGCGGGACACAGCAGAGAATTCAGGGTGCGTTTATAGATTCGGAAGTCGAGGATATTGTGGCCTTTGTCAAAGCGCAGGAGAAACCTGACTATGTTGATGAAGCCTACTTTGAGGACGATGATGAGGAAGAAGATGAGAATCCAAACGGAACTCTCTCTTCCCAGGATTCAGGAGAAGATCTTTTTACAAAGGCATGGCACCTGGTTGCAGACAAGGGAGAGGCTTCAGCTTCATACCTGCAACGTAGGTTGAACATAGGTTACAACCGTGCAGCAAACCTGATTGAGCAGCTTGAAGATGCTGGCTATATAGGCCCAGCCAGGGGCGGCTCAAAACCAAGAGAGGTTCTCAGATATCCCGACTCACAGAAGTGAGAGGTTAAATAGATGAAATTTACAGAACTATCCCTTCACGAGCAGGTGCTCAAGGGAATAAAAAACTCAGGCTTTGAAACCTGCATGATGGTTCAGGAAGCATCTTTGCCAATAAGTCTTAATGGCAGAGACCTGATGGTTCAGTCCAAGACTGGAAGCGGAAAAACAGCTGTTTTTGTAATTACTTTTCTCGAAAAATACCTAAGAAATCTTGAAGAAGGGAAAAAGACAACCTGTCTGGTAATAGCTCCCACAAGGGAACTGGCTCAACAGATAGAACTAGTGGCCAAAACTCTCTCCTCAGGAATAGAGGGTTTTAGGACTGGTTGTTTTTACGGTGGGGTTGGCTACGATAAACAGGAAAAACTACTGAAAAAAGGCTGTGACATCTACGTAGGAACCCCTGGGCGCCTGATTGAGTTCATGAAAGAAGGCACAATAGAGAGTAAGAAGATAACTACATTTGTAATAGATGAAGCTGACCGCCTTTTTGATATGGGCTTCTACCCGGATTTAAAACGCATTTTCAACATGCTCCCACCCAGAGAGGAGAGGCAGACCATGCTCTTCTCGGCCACCCTTGAAGAGAAGGTCAGGAACATGGCCTGGGAGTACATGAATGACCCTGAGACCATAGAGTTTGAAAGTGACTCAATTACAGTGGAACAGATAACTCAAGAGCTCTACCACATAAGCAAGGCTGAGAAGTTCATGCTTCTCCTGCAGCTTTTAAAGCGTGAAAACCCCAAAGAAGTCCTTATCTTCACAAACAGTAGATACATGACTACAACCCTCTCCCGCAGGCTTTCAGCAAACGGCTACAGCACAGCCTGCCTTTCTGGGGACCTCTCCCAGAAGGCCAGAGAGGAGTCCTTGGCTAAGATGAAGAGTGGAAAGGTCAGAATCCTTGTTGCTACCGATGTGGCAGCTAGAGGCCTACAGATAGACGATTTACCTCTGGTAGTCAACTACGATGTACCCGAAGACTATGAAAACTACGTCCACAGAATAGGCCGAACAGCCCGTGCAGGAAAGAGTGGAAAGGCCATAACCTTGGCAGATGAGGAGTTTGTCTACGGACTAGAGGCCATAGAGAAGTTTATAAACATGAAAATACCTGTAATCTGGCCAAAAGACCTGCCAGAGGTTGAGGACAAGTCTCTGAATATGAATTTAAGAGCCAATGAAAAGCCAAAGAAGGCTTCTAAGAAGCCAGAGCCAAAGAAGACAAATGCCAGACCTGCCACTTCTAAGCCAAAGAAGACAGTTCAGGCTAAGCACCTAGGCTCCATGACTGAGGCAGAGAGACTGGAGTACTACAAGAAAAAGTATGGCTTTGAGGCGGTAAAATCCCAAGAAACAGCTACTGATACACAGAAAGAAGAAAAGCCTGGGAAGAAAGGATTTTTGGCATTTATCAAAAAGCTCTTTAAGAAGGACTGAAAAGGAAGGGGTCAAATGAGAAAACTTAAGTTGTTTTTTTCCTATTACAAGCCGTACAAGGCTCTTTTTTGGCTGGATATGATTGCTGCTGCAGTCAGTTCAATCCTTTCTGTTATCTTTCCAAACCTCACAAGAGAGCTCCTTAAGACATATATTCCCCTGAAGCAGTGGGATGCCATGATCCAGGTGTTCGGAGCCATGCTAGCTATCTATGTTGCCCAGATGATTCTCAACTACATACGTATCCGCTGGGGCCACTACCTTGGTGTCTATGTTGAGAACGATATGCGGCGTGATTGTTTCAATCACCTCCAAACCCTCAGTTTTGGTTACTTTGACAAGACCAAGACAGGACACTTGATGAGCAGGATCACAAATGACCTCTTTCAGATAGCTGAGGTTGCACACCACTGCCCGGAAGACTTCCTTATCTCTGTTGCCACCATCATCGGGGCCTATATAGTTATGTTTTCATACAGTGTGCCCATGGCTCTTATCTCCCTGATTCCGTTCCCAATCATGGTTTTCTGGGGTGTGTTTGTTGGAGGAAAGCAGAAGGCTACCTTCAGAGAGGTTAGAAAGAGCATAGCAGATGTGAACGCAAACGTTGAAAACTCAATTCAGGGAATAAGAGAAGTCAAGTCCTTCACCTCTGAAGATGTTCAGTCTAAGCTCTTTGATCAGTCAAACCACAACCTTAAAGAAAAAAGAAGATTCCAGTATGCAATCATGGCCCTCTATCAGGGTGGAATTGGGTTTTTAAGAAACATCTACTACCTCTTTACAATTGTTGGTGGAGCTGTTCTCATCTACTACGGAAAGATAGAAACCTATGACCTGGTTGCCTTCCTGCTTTATGTTTCTGTTGTCCTTACGCCTATTGACCGCCTGATTAACTTTGTAGAACAGCTCAACCAAGGTATGGCAGCCTTTGACCGTTTTGTTGAGATTATGGATATTCAGCCTGAGATTAATGACAGGGAAGGGGCAGTGGAACTTAAGGTTACTGAAGGCAACATAAGCTATTCAGACGTCTCTTTCAGCTATGACAGCAAGGACGGGGAAGTGATAGGTCACCTGAGTTTTGACATAAAGGGCGGAAGCAAGGTTGCCCTGGTGGGTGAGTCGGGAGCCGGGAAATCCACCACGGCCTCTCTTCTTCCAAGGTTCTATGATATAGACGGTGGGAGCATAACAATAGATAATCAAGACATAAGAAGCGTGACTCAGAAGTCTCTCAGAAACAACATAGGCTTTGTCCGCCAAGACGTGTTCTTATTTGACGCCTCTATCAGGGATAATTTACGCTACGGCAAAGAAGACGCCACAGAAGAAGAGATGCTTGAGGCTCTTGAGAGAGCAAACATGGGAGACTTTATCCGTTCCCTTCCAGATGGGATAGATACACAGGTCGGAGAGCACGGAACCAGGCTCTCAGGCGGTCAGAAACAGAGAATCTCTATAGCCAGAGTATTCTTGAAAAACCCACCAATTCTCATCTTTGATGAGGCCACTTCTTCTCTCGACTCAGAGAGTGAGTCCCTAATTCAGGAAGCTTTTGACAGACTTTCAGAAGGAAGAACAAGTATAGTAATTGCCCATAGGCTGACTACAGTAAAAGATGCAGATAAGATTATAGTACTGGACAAGGGCAAGGTGATAGAAAGCGGCTCTCACAAGGAGCTACTCTCCAAAGGTGGCCGCTACGCAGCTCTCTACAGGTATAATCTGGACTGAGGAGGAAAAGGGTGTACTTACTTAAGGTTTTCTGGGCCATTCCTCTAGTTGTTCTGCTGTTTGCTGTCAGCTTTATAGTTGGGTTTCTGCCTGCTTTGATTCTCAGAGTCCTAGGGGCTAAAAAGCTTTCAGATGAAATAGTAAAATTTCACGGAGCTTTTATCTCGGATGTGGCATTGGTCTTCTTTGGGTGCAAGGTTCACATACAAGGAGATTTGCAGGGCCTGAAAAAGCTCACTTCTAGCGGGCAACGGGTGTGCCTGGTGGCTAACCATACCAGCATGCTGGACATACCAATAGTCCTTGGGTCTCTATGCGTTCCCTGTGGCTTTATCACTAAGCAAACATTCAAGTTTTTTCCTGTGTTCAATGTCATCTGTTACGCCATGCGCTGCGTGTTCATAGATAGAAAGAACACAAAACGCGGAGTTCAGGCCATAAAGGCGGGCGTGGAGAATATAAAAAAAGGTCACACCATGCTAATCTTCCCAGAGGGCCACCGCTCAAAGACTGGCGAGATAAACCCGTTTCTTCGTGGAGCCTTCCGCCTGGCTTCCATGAGTGAAGCGGCCATAGTTCCCATAGTAATCAAGGGCGCAAGACGGGCCCTGGAAGACAAGAAGCACCCGTTCTCAGGCTCCGAGTGTTATGTTCAGATTGGAGAGCTTTATGAGACTAAGGGTCTGGACAGGTTTCAGATGAGTGAGGTGATTGATAAGGTTGAATATTATATTCAGAGTGAATATCATGCCATGAAAGGAGATGTTTGATTATGATGGATAGTTATAAGAGAATCCTGACTGTTCAGGATATTTCATGTGTGGGGCAGTGCTCTTTGACAGTTGCTCTCCCAATCCTTTCTGCTTGTGGCCACGAGACGGCCATTCTTCCTTCAGCTGTTCTTTCAACCCATACAGCTGGCTTTACAGGTTTTACTTTTAGGGACCTCACGGACGATATCCCTGCTATAAATGCCCACTGGGTAAAAGAAGGAATTAAGTTTGATTCTATCTACACCGGGTACCTTGGAAGTAAGAAGCAGATAGACTTTATTAAAAATCTCTTCTCAACCTGTGGCAAAGAAGGCTCACTGAAGATAGTTGATCCAGCCATGGCGGATAATGGAAAGCTTTATCCACTGTTTAATCAAGAGTACGCAGATGAGATGGCTAAGCTCTGCTCATGTGCTGACTATATTCTTCCAAATATCACTGAAGCCTGTTTTATGACTGGCTATGAGTACAAAGAACAGTATGACCGCTCCTACATAGATGGCCTTCTTTCTGCCCTCAAGAAGATTTGTCCTTCTTCAGCTATAATCCTTACTGGCGTAAGCTACAGAGAAGGGAAGACCGGTGTTGTTGTCTACAAGGAAGAAAAGTATGAATACTACGAGCACAAAAAGATTTCTCAGGGCTGTCACGGAACTGGAGATGTGTACGCCTCAGCTTTTGTCGGAGCTTTGATGAGAGGCAAGAGTGCTTATGAAAGTGCAGTGATTGCTGCAGACTACACAGTTCTGTGTATAGAAAAGACTCAGGGAGACAAGGACCACACCTACGGCGTGAAGTTTGAGCTTGCTATTCCTGAGCTTGTAAAAATGGTTTATGGAAAATAAAAACAATACAGGTGCTGAAAACAAGATGGGTGTTATGAGCGTGGGGAAACTTCTCTTCTCCATGTCTCTTCCAGCCATGGCCTCAATGATGATACTTGCCCTCTACAACGTAGTGGACAGTATCTTTGTCTCTCGGTACAGCGAGACTGTCCTTACAGCTGTCTCTCTTGCCTTCCCCATGCAGAATCTGACGATAGCCTTTGCCGTAGGTCTTTCGGTTGGCATGTGCTCCGTCATCTCACGCCGTCTTGGAGAAAAAAGAGAAGAGCAGGCTCTAGAGACTGCTTCAACAGGTTACACCATTCTTCTAGTAGCTGCTGGCGTTTTCACTCTTGTTGGTCTTTTCCTATCTAAACCCTTCATTGGCCTTTACACAGATAACCCTGAGCTTCTAAAAATGGGTTCTGTCTACCTCAGAATCTGTATAGGAGTTTGCCTACCGACCTTTGTCCTTACCTACTGTGAAAAGGTCCTTCAGGCCACAGGGGACACAATTCACCCAATGATAATTCAGGCTTCAGGAGCCATCTTTAACATAATCTTTGACCCAATCTTTATCTTTGGATACTTTGGGCTGCCGGCCATGGGAATCTCGGGAGCTGCTCTGGCTACAGTCCTAGGTCAGGCCTTTGCCATGATTATTGGAATAGTTTTTGTTAAGAGAGACCGCTACGTTCCTATTCGCTTCTCAAAAGTCTCCTACGACAAGGCTTGCGCTTCAGATATCTTTAAAGTAGGCCTCCCAGCTGTAGTCATGCAGGGCATAGGAACAGCCATGACAAGCCTGATGAACGGCATACTGATCACTTACGATATTTTGGCCACCACCGTCTTCGGCGTCTGCTTCAAGCTTCAGAGCTTTGTCTTCATGCCTGTCTTTGGTATGAACCAAGGCCTCATGCCTATCTTAGGCTACAACTACGGGGCCAGGAACAGAACGCGTATGGTTAAGGCTCTGAAGATAGCTCTGATTACTGCCCTGATAATCATGAGTATAGGAACCACAGTTATCTGGCTTATCCCCGACAAGCTCTTTGGCTTGTTCAATGCCTCTGACCGTCTTCTTGAGATAGGTTGCACAGCTTTCCGCCTCATCAGCCTCTCATACCCACTGGCAGCCATCTCCATTATCCTTGGCTCTCTCTTCCAGGCCTTGGGCGATGGATACCTGAGCATGATTACTTCAATAGTGCGTCAGATTCTCTGCCTAGTCCCAGTCTCATGGCTTCTTGGAAAGATTGGCGGACTACATATGATTTGGTACTCTTTCATAGTTGCTGAAGCAATAGCTCTGATAATGACTCTTTTCTTCTTTTCAAAAGAGAATAAAAAGTTTAAATTTGAGTAACAACAAAAAAATGCGCCATTAGCACAATGGTAGTGCATGAGCTTCCCAAGCTTGTTACGCGGGTCCGATTCCCGTATGGCGCTTTTACTATTTATCAAGCTCTTGCTAGCGTGGTGTAGTAATTCTTGTACAAAGTGCCCAAGCCTTGTTTTTAGGCTGGCGTTTCAAGGTATTTTTTACTCAACACGCGTTTCAAACTAATTAATTTTTTTAAGGCAATTACGCGTGTTTGACCAAGAGGGAACAGGCAAAATCAATAATCTACACAACTGAAGAAGTTAGCTTTGCTTATTAATTATGTCATCTATTTCAGGAAGGTAGGATTCATAGTCTATCCTTGGAGACTTTTTGGTTTTCAGGCCCCGTATATCCTCTCCTTTCTTAGCCTCTGTGGCGTAGACATTTACCGGTTTTGGAGCCTTATTTCCGAGAATGATCCAGAAGGCTCCGTTTCCGCCTCGGTTTGAAGGGGCCGTTGAGTATTCCAGTACAACAGAACTTGCCTTGAGGGCGGATTCAACTATACCAGGAATAACAGGCTCTCCATCACTGTGGTTTCCTTTGCCTGCAATTATCTCAACCTTCTTCAAACCTTTAAGAACAGAGTCTGCCAGATAGTCATTCACCATGGATGCTATGTTTTCCCGTCCCGGACGTCTTCCATGAAGATCCAGACTATCCTGAGGTGAGCATTCCCGCAGAAGATTCAGAGGCAGCTGTTCACTCTTCTGCACTATGCTGTTCACACCGGGAGTATACATATCGTAGACCTTCTGGCTTAAAGGGATGGAGGATGGTTTCTCATCAATCGGCTTTAGCTTTATGCCCTTGAACGGATTGTATTTGTCCGTGTCCTCAAAGTAGTTTGGTCTTTCAGTACTCTTTTTTTTCTTTCTCATTGACTTCAATCACATCAACAATTTCGCCAATATACTCATAGTGTGGCGGTCGTTTGGCATAGAATCCTGTGGAGATTTTGTAGTCCAGCTGATCAAGAGACTGTTTGTCCCAGTAGATTTTCCTGCAGACAAAAGTAAGGCAGGCTTCCTTGAAGCTCACGCTCTCTCCGGCTTTGACAGGAGTAAGACGGGTCTTTGCCACCTTATTCTCATCCCTTCCGCTGTGGGTCCCCAGATAGGTAAGGTCCTCTCTGAACTCTTCAGGAAAGAAACTGACAGTGAAATAATCATTGTCCAGCAGGAAACTGTTTGTATGGCGTGCTTCGTTTATGTAGATGGTTACGGTCGGTTTTCCCCAGACTGTGCCCAGACTTCCCCAGCCAATGGTGCAGGTATTGAAGTTCTCCATGTTGCCTGCTGTAGCCAGAGCCCAGTTTTTGTCAAACATGGTGAATACGCTGTATTTTTTATCCATTTTTGCTCCTATGAGGTCTGAAGGCCTTTTCAAGCTCCAGAGCTTCTTCTTCAGTGATTCTATAGCCGGACAGATCCAGCAGAATTCTGCCTTCAGATTCCTCAAACAGTGTCTTTTTTATCTTGAAAGGATAGGCTTCATTTCCCTTAAGCTGTCCCTGATCTATGCAGTTGATTATCTCATCCATCTGAATCTGGCAGAACTCAGGAATGCTAGGGTTTCTGTCTATGTAGATAGAAAGAGGAATGTTTTCCCGGTACTTGTTTCCATTGTTTGAAACAAGAAGATAGTTGGAGATTTTATCAAGCCCTCCAGTGCTACGGGGCTTAACGTGCTCAATGGTTGCAACCGAGCCAATTATCAGGCGCCTGAGGATTTCCTGTTCCTCTCTACCAGCGTACTTAATAATGAAGGCACTCTCACTGCTGCCGGAAGTTGGAAGGAAGAGAGCCAGTTTCATGATCTCTGAAAGGACTTTCTCTTCGTACGGATTTTTGGCACTTATCTCCTCCAGAGCGGTAAGGAAGTTTTTGCGTTTGAAGAAGACGTTTTTGCTTATCCCAAGAATCTGGTTTCTGCAGTTTGTTGTCTCCTTTCTAAGGGCCATCTGGGTCTGGTAGGAGAGAATAGAGGACTTGGTATCTACACTATCAATTACCTTGAATTCTTCCAGCTTCAGCTTTGTCAGGTGGTCCGAGTAGTTACTAGAGAAGAAATCTGCCAAGCTCTTGTCGGGGTTGGAGTCCAGAAAGTAAGAAATCCGGTCAAATATGTGGTGCTCAATTCTCTGCATGCTCCTTGCATATTTTGAAAGAACATACATCTTTTCTTTCAGGTTGTGGCAGGAATCAAGTTTGGCCTCTATCCTGTTCATCTCAGAGCCTGAAATCATACGGATTCCTGTGTAGGGACAGGTTATGTTTCTGAGCCTTTTAAGATTATTACCTTTTCCTGTATCCATACCTTAGGATTATACACTATTAAGAGAAACTTGGTTATTATTCCCTCAAAGCAGTTAAAAAACTAAAGCCGATAGTTACATATCGGCTTTTATAATGTTTGAATGAAAAATACTACGAATTATTGAAGTAATGTATGAATTAACTGCCCCACGCAGACGTGATGCCTCAGTTGGTACGTCTGAGCTTTTCGGAGTATGTTTTCAAATCATCTTCCAAAAAATAGTCTATTTGTCTTCCAAGTGCACGTATGTCTCCAATTACCATCTTTCTTTCTTTGCCATCTACAATCAGAGGGCGTTCTTCCCATTTGCTCATAACAGCAAAATAGGACGCATCTGTGTCCGATTGTTTGCCAAGTTTTTTATGAACTGATTGCCGGGTCCGAAGCAAGCCATGCTGCCAGATCCAGAATCGAAATCCCTTCGATATCGTATTTCTCATGATACGTACGTGCAAGAAGCAGTTTGGGGTATGATTCGCGTATGGCTTTCAACGGAAGTAGTTCTCGATTCAAGGTTTCCTCTGCAGTTATGTTGTCGGAAACTTGTATATATAGTTTTTCTGAGTTCCGTATTGCTACAAAATCAACCTCCTTCTTATACATCTTGCCGACATATACTTCATAGCCGCGTCTGAGCAGTTCAAGATAGACTATGCCTTCATAAATGTGTCCGAAATCCATGTTCCTCGTTCCGAGAATTGAATATCTGAAACCTGAATCGACTATGAAGTACTTACTGTTGCTTGAAAGCTGCTTTTTACCCTTGATGTCGAAACGGGATGCTTCATAGAAAAGAAAAGCATTGCACAGATAAGAGATATATTTCGAGACGGTTTTGTTTGTAATTGAACTTCCGTCTTTATTCAGTTCCTTGCAGATATTGTTCGGAGCAAGAAGATTCGCTGAGTTCCCTATCATGAAATCTGATATCTTCCTCAACTCAGATGCATTCCGTATCTTGTACTTCTTTACAAGATCCCTGAGCAGAACGGTTTCATACAGATCCTTCAGGTAGTTGATCCTATCGGTCGGATTGCCATACATATACGACCCGGACAGACCCCCGTCTCTGACATATCTGTCGAAAGAGTCATTCAAGTTCTTTCCAAAGTCATTGTTGT
This sequence comes from uncultured Spirochaetia bacterium, assembly GCA_905236385.1. Classification (GTDB taxonomy): domain Bacteria; phylum Spirochaetota; class Spirochaetia; order Sphaerochaetales; family Sphaerochaetaceae; genus UBA1265. The sequence goes on along the minus strand of CAJOOY010000011.1, from coordinate 5,658 downwards.
ATTCGAGATATTCCCTGAAAGAGAAAGGGAAAACCCTGATTTGCATTGACCGTCCGGTAAACAGAGTTGCCAAATCACTGCTGAGCAGAAATGCATTCGAACCGGTGAGATAGATATCAAAGATTCCCTTTGCATGTATGCTGTTGATTGCAAGTTCAAAACCTTCGCACAACTGTATTTCATCAACAATCAGGATGTTTTCCTTCTCTTTCTCATAATGATTAATGATGTAAGAGTGAAGTGCTCTGTATTCACGGAGATTCTCATTCTCCAGTTCCTGAAGGTTTATGAATAGAATATTTGAATTACGGAAGTCACGCTCAAGTATGTTGACGAACTCTTTCATCAACACGGACTTACCGCAACGACGTATTCCAGTAATGACCTTTATATCAGGTGTCCCTTTGACATCAAGCAAACGGTTCAGATACTCGGTTCTCTCAAGCAGTTTCATATTGACCTCATCCGGGTATGATTATAGCACTATTCCTAAAAATTAAAAATAATTCAACTTTTAGGAATTGCCTGCCGCATATGTCCGGCTATTGTCCGACAAACATGGTAATATTATAAATATTACGAACAAAATTAGCGTTATCTATACAGATAGAATAATGGAAGACACACAAAATACGTGGAGTCAAATTGTTTTTATCGAGTGGGAATAGACTCACATTCGGTCAAAAACTCATTTTTAAGCACCTGGAATCGTGTTTTTCTAGAATTCATAAAAATGAATCGACATCAATTGTTTCCTTGATTAAGTTCTCAATAATTCTCCCCGAATCGGCAAATACTATTTGCGTCTTTAGCCGAAATCTGCAAATTGTATTTGCGTATTATGGACTAATATGATAAATTTATATTGGAAGTGAACCATGAATTATATACATAGGAAACTGGACATCCGTAATAGACTCAAACAGAAATCAGTACTGCTGCTGGGCCCCAGACAGACAGGCAAGACTTCATATATAAACAATGAGCTGGAATCATCAGTCATAGCAAAATGGGATTTACTGAATTCAAGGACCAAAATGCGGTTCGAAAGGGATCCACAGCTACTGTATGACCAGATTTCAGCACTTGATATAAATCCTGAATCGGATATTGTCGTTATAGATGAGATACAAAAGGTTCCGGCTCTTCTAGATGTGGTTCATGAGGTAATCGAAGACAAGAAAATAAAATTCCTCATTACGGGATCCAGTGCGCGCAAGCTCAGAAAGGAAGGAGTAAATCTGCTTGGAGGCAGAGCATCGAAAGCAACCCTTCTTCCTTTTATCTATGAAGAACTTCAAATGCTTGGAGAAAAGAGCCTTGAGGAGATATTTCTCAGAGGGATGTTGCCTCCTGCATGGGACGATGATGACCCGGATGCTTTTCTCGATGACTATATATCAACATATCTTCAGGACGAGATAGCGGCCGAGGGTGTTACCAGAAATCTCCCGGGATTTGCAAATTTTCTTCAGATGGCAGCCTTGCAGAGTGGAGAACAGCTTAACTACACAAAAATAGCCAATGATATTGGAATAACAAGGCAGTCTGTTGCAAACTGGTATCAGGTTCTGGAGGATACACTTATTGGTTTTCAGCTTCCTCCTTGGAAAAAGTCCAAAAAAAGAAAAAGTGTAAGTATCACCAAGTTCTATCTTTTTGATGTGGGTGTAACCAGAAAACTTTCTGAAATCGATGTTCCGTCCGATACTCAGACTGATTACGGAAGACTTCTGGAGAACTTTATAGCCATGGAGCTTAAAGCATGGCATGACTATAACAGAATGAAAGACAGCCTTTGCTATTGGAGAACTGAAAACGGAACAGAGGTCGATTTTGTCATAGGTGATGAGATTGCCATTGAAGTGAAAGCCACGCGTAATCCGACAGCACGTAATCTGAGCGGACTGAAGAGAATCGGAGAGGAAAAAGACTTCCGATACAGGATTCTGGTATGCAGGGAATCCACTCCACGACTGACAGATGAAGGAATCCTGATTCTTCCATGGCAGGATTTTCTTCACCGACTTTGGACCAACAGGTTTTCCGTTTGATTGCAACGGTGTAGCGGGAGTAGTGGAAGTATTGCATAATTTTTTTTAACGTTTCTTGGATAGAGACTTGCATTTACAAGAGATATCAATAATAATCAAATTAACCCAAATCAATTTCGGCCAAATTTATTTAGGTTTAATAAAGTTGGATGAAAGGAGACATGAAATGGAGAAACAGTTCAGAGGAAGAAACAAAGAACTCAATGCACTGGAACAGAAGTTCAACCAAAGTGGTTTTTCCATGACCGTTATTTTCGGAAGACGTAGAATTGGCAAAACCATGCTGGTCAACCACTTCATCCAGGAAAAGAAATGCAAGTGCATAACATTTACTTCGGTTGAACGTGAAGAGAGGGAACTGCTGTCCATGATGACAGAATCTGTTCTGGATTCTTTGGCCCCGGAGTTGAAAGGGAATATCAACTTTACAAGCTTTGAGAAACTCTTTGATTTCATTGGAACTCAGGCTGAAAGAGAAAGGATAGTATTCTTCATAGACGAATATCCGTATCTGGCAAAGCAGTGTCCTTATATTCAATCTGTTCTTCAGAAGGTTATAGATACCCATTGGCAAACAGGCAATCTGTTCCTCATTCTGTGCGGATCCCTTGTCAGTTTCATGAAAAGAGAGGTTCTCGCAGAGTCAGCACCTTTGTACGGAAGAAGCAATCTGGTGTTGAAACTGAGACCGTTTGATTATAGGGAGACTGCCGAGTTTCTTGATGGCTTTTCTAACGAAGAAAAAGCCATCTGCTATGGACTTACAAATGGCATAGCCAAGTACATTGAGCAATTCGATACTCAATGCAGCATGGAGGAGAATATCATCAATCAGTTTTTTTCTGTTGGCGGGTATTTCACAGAAGAACAAATCAAAACGACAATCTCCAACGAAAAACAGAGTCCTGCCCTGTATAACTCAATATTATCAGCAGTGGCAACCGGGCATACTAAAAACAGTGAAATTGCCTCATTCATAGGCTCTGATGATATATCATACCCCCTCAAAGTCCTTGTTGAAGCAGAACTACTCGAGAAGAGGTTTTCAAAGAAACCATACTATATTCTGAACGACAGCATGCTTGAATTCTGGTTCAGATATGTAAACAGAGCTACCAGCCTGATCAATGCCGGTCGTGGCGACATCTATTATTGTTCAAATGTCAAAGATCACATTCACGAGTTCATGGGAAAGGTTTATGAGAAGATGGCCAAAGAATACCTGATTATGAATTCAGGTATTGATGGTTTCCCTGTTCTCACGGATATTTCGGAATATCAGACTTCAGTGATTGATGAGAAAGGAAAGCCCAGACAGATTGAAATAGATCTCTTGGGCAGAAACAACAATAACATCCTGCTGATAGGAGAATGTAAATTCAAGAATTCACCATTTGACAAGACTGAATTGGAGAAACTACTAGAAAAAACAAGATACATACCTGCTTCAAATCCCCAAATCTGCGTCTTCTCGCTCAGCGGGTTTTCCGAAGAAGTCATAAATAACTCTGGTAGCTGCAGATTGATAAGCCTTGAGGATATGTATTAAGAGTGATAATAAGGATTAGTAGATATGGTTCGGCAATCTAAAGGAACAAGGTGTATCCTTAAACTTGGTACAGTTATATTATTGATTTGTCCACTGAATTCAGTTATAATCAGGATATGAGCTTCAGAGAAATCTTTAAGGATGAGAACATTGCGTCTTTGGCCAGGGAAGCAGGGCTGCCATATTCAACCGTAAGCGAAATTGCCAACGGGAAGAAGAGCCTTGAAAAGTGTAATGCAGGTACTGTTTACAGCCTTGCTATTGCCCTCGGAACTACAGTTGAAAAGCTTCTTGTTGCAGAGAAGGGAAGCAAGTATCCGGATATTTATTCACTGAATGAAAGACAGAGTATCTTCTTGGCAAAGCGGATGTGGGATGAAAACATCTACTGCGGAATGAAGATGGAAAACCGTAATGTGACATTTTCTCAGACAAAGACAGTTCTTGAAGGTATCAATGTGCCGGATGTCAGATTGGAAGATATTACGGCCATCCTGAACATGAGAGATGCTTGGGTATATCTGATTAAGACGGTTAAAACAAAAATCACCTTGGAATACATCTGCACCATAAATGGATTTATTTCCAGAAATGAAGCCTTAGAGTGGGGTGTTCTGAGAACGGGTAATGTTCTCATATCCGGAACCAATTATCATCCGCCTGTTCCTGTCCGTGAACAAACGGAAAAAGATATACAGCAGATTCTTTCATCTTATGAATCTGTAACTGAAAAAGCTCTATCCCTGTTCTGTTATATTGTTTACAAGCAGTTGTTCTGGGATGGTAACAAAAGAACTGCCATGACATCAGCAAACAAGATTCTGGTTTCCAGTGGGGCAGGTTTTCTGACCATAAGGGATGCCGATATGGTTGAATTCAACAGTCTGCTTACTGATATGTTCAACAGTGGAGAGACTGTCAGAATAAAGGAATTCCTGTACAGAAAGGCCATCATGGGGATGAATGTTTAGGACAGATCTTTCAACCCACCTCATTTTCTTCTAAATCTCAGTGTCCACCAAAACCGCCGAAGCCCCCTCCTGCAGGGCCACCGCCCATCATCTGGTTTGTGATGGTGTTGGTCGTAACACCATTTACTATGATGGTTCCTCCGGTGTATTCGGCTGTACCATCGTAGTCGAAGGGAGAATTGGCTGTGATATCAATTGTTCCTCCGTTTATGTACAGGTTCCCGTTTGAGTCTACCGCATCGGTGTCACCTGAGCTCATCTTTATGGTTGTATAGCCTCCATTGATCTCAATCGTCACAGCGTATGCTGTGGATTTCTTTCCGGCGTTGATTCCGTCATCCGTGGCGCCGATTGAGATGTTTCCACCGTTGATCTGGATATATGTTCCCTCAATGCCTTCTCTTGCTGCGAGTTTTATTTCTCCATCATCAATCTGGACCACAGTTGTGGCATGGATGGCATCATCTGAGGCAGTGATGTTCAAAGTTCCTCCGCCAATGTAGATGTAGCCTACGCTGTCATCCTCGTCATACTCTGCATGAAGTCCATCCTTCTTTGTAACTATTGTAATATTTTCCGTCTGCAATCCTGATTGAGTCGTTTGCTTCAATGGCATCAGATGTGCAATTGATGCTGATTGTGCCTTCTGATGAATAAATGGCTTCTACCGAGACAGTTGTAGTTGTTGTGCCTGTCAAGGATTTGTAGGTCTGCGAATCGACCTCTGTGCATCCTGTAGCACCGAGAGTGAATACAGCTGCAATGAGCAGGCTGATCATGATTGTCGTTTTTCTTTTCATCTTGTAGCTCCTTAACTATGGATCAGATCTGATCCTTCTCTGCGACTCTGCAGCAACTTACGCTGAATTTCCGTTTCTTGCTCTGATTTCATCCAGAAAAGCCTTGGGAACTCTTTCAGATGAAAGCTCTATGTCATATCTGAGTTCATACAACGTGCCCAGGTTCACAGTCTTGATATCAGTCAGGGTGTATTTCTTTGCTGAACTTCACGAGCATATTGCTTTTCAGCGAGAGGACTACAATCATAAGGTTTCAAGGGAAATTGCAAGCAACTATTCTGTAG
>CAJOOY010000010.1 GCA_905236385.1 uncultured Spirochaetia bacterium | reverse complement strand
ATCTGTCCAGTTTTCATAAACATCAGCTCCACACGCAGCAGCGGCTAGAGCGCCGGTTATGTCACTACCACCACGGCTCATAAGCTTAATTTTGCCTGAAGGCAGGCTACTGTAGAAACCGGGAATAACAACCTTTTTGTACTTAACAAGAGCTTCTTTAACAGCTTCTTCAATCTTCCCCATATCAAAAGAGCCGTCGTAGTTGGAGAAAATACAGTCTGAAGCGTCCAGAAAGTGAAAACCAAGGAAAGCTGCCATTAGGCGGGAAGTAAAGTACTCGCCTCTGGAGACAAGGAAGTCTACTGACATGTCCTTATCCATCTTCTCCCAAAGAGTTTCAAACTCTGCCTCAATATTGAATTCCAGGCCAAGTTGGTCTCTAATCTCACAAAACCTCTTCTCAATATCTCTAAAAATAGGCTCACAAGAGACGCCATATACCAGGTGAGCATGGCAAAGATAGAGTAAGTCTGTCATTTTATGGTCATCTGCAGAGCGTTTACCGGCAGCCGAAATAACAACTACTCTTCTGTCCTGATCTTCCTCTACTATCTTCTTTACTCTTTTAAACTGGTTTGCATCTGCAACGGAAGAACCGCCGAATTTTGCTACTTTAATCATATTTTGTACTGTGCAAAGAATACTTTGCTCCCCTTTTCTCTCAATTCTTTTGCCTTTTCATGCATCTCGGTGACACTTATACTCTCAATGCTGCTGAAGACTCCGTCAATGTACAACAGATAGCTGTTCAAAATACCGCTATTATCTGCCTTAATCTTTTTACAGCAAGGACCTATCATACTCTTCTTGCCTTCAATAACAGCACTTAAGTCCCTTAGAACTGCTGAAGCTGTTGGGTACCTGCCAGCGCCCTGGCCCATGAGGCCAATGAAACCACTGTTTTCTCCCTCATACCATGCAAAGTTGATATTTGAGGAAATAGAAGCTTCAACTGCTGAGGAAGGAACTACAACTGGTTCAACATAAGCATAGATACCAGCTTCAGTCTTTCCACAGAAACCCATAAGTCTGACGCTCATATCTCTTTCTTTTACATAATCAGCAACTTCTTTACTGAAGTTCTCAATTCCTTCACAGCAGAGGTTTTCAGTTGGAAGAGATGAGAAAGAAACGGAAGAAAGGAGCATAACCTTTCTGAGAGTATCCATACCAGAGACATCTGCAGTTGGATCAGCTTCAGCGTAGCCAAGCTTCTGTGCCTCAGAAAGGGCTTCTTTATAGTCCTTTCCATTATCTTGCATGTTGGTAAGAATAAAGTTGGTTGTTCCGTTTAGGATTCCGCCACATCTGATAATAGTATCTGTCTGAGAGGCAACTGAAATATTGTGCAGCACAGGAATAGCCCCACCGCAGGCAGCACTAAAGAGGAAAGAAACGTTCTTTTCTCTGGCCAGAGCCTCAAGTTCTATTCCGAATTCGGAAATCAAAGCCTTATTAGATGTGACAAAGCTCTTTCCAGCCTTCAAACAAGCACTTGCAAACTCAAAAGCAGGATGAATGCCACCCATGCACTCAACTACTACATCTGTCTCTTTATCATTTACTATTTCATCTATAGAAGTGACCATAAAGCTCTCCGTGCACTCAACAGGCAGAACCAAAACTTTTCTTGCCTTCATACCTTCTGCTTTGCAGATCATTTCATAGACGCCACGACCAACTGTACCAAAACCTAAGATAGAAATATTCATATGTCCTCCACTGAGGGTTTTATTAATTTTTGTTTTTGCATCAAAGACACTTGTATTTTTATTGAGGACAGACTATCATAAACCGAAAATCATTGCAAGAGCCAAACAGGAGTAATGAAAATGCTTGATGATTATCTAATAGTTCACAAAAGCATACTACCTGATTTTTTTGAAGCTGTTTTGAAAACGAGGCACCTTTTAGAATCGGGAAAAGTCACTAATATTTCAGCTGCCGTCAAAATGGCTGGCATCTCTAGAAGCACCTACTATAAGTATAAGGATTGGATTTTGGAGCCTTCCACTATTTCCTCTGGCAGAAAGGCTGTATTTTCAATGATACTTTTACACGAGCCGGGGATACTGAACAAGGTGCTGACGGACATTGCCGAAGGCGGGGCAAGTATACTCACTATTACCCAAAGCCTTCCAATTAACGACAAAGCAAGCGTTACGCTTTCACTGGATATAGGGGCCATGAATGGAAACCCGGAGGCCCTAATCAAAAAAATTTCTATGCGCCAAGGAGTTGAAAACGCAAGGATAATTGCGATTGAATAATAATATGGATTATCAGAGTACAAGAAGCAAGATTAAAACAGACCCAGTAAATGCAGTTCTTCAAGGCCTTTCACCAGATGGAGGACTGTTTGTAGACCCGGCTATAGATAGTATCTCTTTTGACTGGAGAAGTTGCCTTAAGAAAAACACGCAGGACATGGCAGTTATGATTCTGAGCACGCTTCTACCGGATTTCAAAGACATGGAGAGCCTTGTCAAACAGGCTTATTCAGGCAAGTTTGAGAGTGAAGATCTCACACCGGTAGTAAAGGTTGGGAATTATCATATTTTGGAGCTCTTCAGAGGCCCAACCTCTGCTTTTAAAGATGTGGCTCTCTCCATGCTTCCACGCCTGGTGACGGCAGCCCGCACACAGACTGGGATGAAGAAAGAGATAACTATTCTTACTGCCACCTCTGGAGACACAGGAAAAGCTGCCCTTGAAGGCTTTAAAGATGTTCCTGGTACAAGAATTATTGTTTTCTTCCCGGATAGTGGTGTCTCCTTAGTCCAGCAGATGCAGATGACAACCCAGGAAGGGGCCAATGTCTGCGTTTGTGCAGTTAAAGGAAACTTTGACGACTGCCAGAGAGGGGTAAAACAGGCTTTCTCAGAGCTTAGAGAAACTCTCAAAGACAGGCCCTATACACTCAGCTCTGCCAATTCAATTAACATAGGGCGTCTAGCCCCTCAGGTGGTATACTATTTTGCAGCCTACAGAGACATGATAGCCGACGGTACAATCAAGGAAGGAGACAGGGTTGATTACTGCGTTCCTACAGGAAACTTTGGAGATATACTTGCTGGCTTCTACGCTAAGCTTATGGGTCTCCCTGTTGGAAAACTGATCTGTGCATCTAACGCAAACAACGTTCTGACAGATTTCATCAACACAGGTAAATACGACAGAAAGAGGCCGTTCTACAAAACAGACTCTCCTTCTATGGATATACTGGTTTCTTCAAACCTTGAAAGACTTCTGTTCCTAGCTTGTGGCAAAGATGAGAGCAAGGTTGCTTCTTGGATGAACTCCCTTAATGAGACAGGAGAATTCACCGTAGACGAAAAAACTCTCTCCTACATAAGAGATAGCTTTGAAGCAGGATTCTGTGACCAGAAAGAGACTGAAGAAGCCATTTCTAAGTGTTGGAATGAAAACCACTACCTCTGTGATCCACACACAGCTGTTGCCTATTCAGTAGCAGATAAGAGGAAAAACAGTAATCCAGTGGTTGTTCTCTCCACAGCTTCCCCTTACAAGTTCCCACAGGCAGTTCTCAGAGCTCTTGGAGAGAAAGAAGAAGGCAATGGCTTTGAACAGATGAAGAGACTGAACAAGATTAGCGGAGTAAGGATCCCTGAAAATCTAAGAACCCTCGAAGGTAAAACTATCCGCTTTAAAGAGAGTATAGACAGCGACAAAATAGTGCCTTATGTACTTAGTAAATTGAATTAAAGAAAGGAAATAATTATGGAAATAGTATGTTTGGACCTTGAAGGAGTCCTTGTTCCTGAAATATGGATTGCTTTTTCAGAAGAAACAGGAATTAAAGAGCTAAAAAGAACAACAAGAGATGAGCCAGATTATCATAAGCTTATGAATTTCAGAATGAATATCCTTAGAGAGCACAACCTCTCACTTACAGATATTCAGAATGTAATAGCAAAGATCAAACCTCTTGAAGGAGCCAAAGAATTTCTTGATAAGGTTAGGGCTTTAACCCAGGTTGTAATTCTCTCAGATACATTCTCAGAGTTTGCCCAGCCACTAATGAAACAACTCGGTTGGCCAACCATTCTTTGTAACAGTCTAGAGACAGATAAAGACAACATGCTTGTTGATATCAAGATGAGACAGGAAGACGGCAAGAGAAAAGCAATTGAAGGTTTTAGATCCATGGGCTTTAAGACTTTTGCCGCCGGAGACAGTTATAACGATCTTAACATGATACATACAGCCGACTTCGGATGTCTTTTCAGGGCTCCAGAGAACATACTAAAAGAAGAGCCGGATCTGAAACTCTGTACAGACTATGACAGTTTCTACAAAGAGATAGAAAGTTTTGTAAAGAAAGTTCACTAATCAAACAAAAACGCGGCCAATAACGGTCGCGTTTTTTTAATACATGAGCCCCAGTATAAAGTGCTTAAGCTTAATTGGTAGGATTCTTACAAGGAAGGCAAAGAACTTGTAGATAAACCCTACAGCAACATGAGCCTTAGGATTCTTACGCTGAGCCTGCCTGTAGAACACTCTGGCAACAGTTTCAGGAGACTTTCCGTTCTGCTCATCCTTCTCCATCTTTAAGACAGCCTTCCGGCACTTTTCAAGGTATGGAGAGGACTCCGGCTCATTGTGTGTTCTAGCTGCAGTAAAGCCTGTCTTTGTATCTCCTGGCTCAACTAAACAAACTCTTACACCAAAAGGTTTTGCTTCCATTCTAAGAGCTTCACCATAGGCTTCAAGAGCATACTTTGAGCTACTGTAGTGGCTCTGGAAAGGAATAGGGATAAAGCCGGCTACTGAAGAAGTAATCATAACTAGGCTTTCTTTGTTTTTCCTCAGCAGGGGAAGAGCAAAACGGTTAACATTCAGAACACCGAAGTAGTTGGTATTCATCTGCAGGCGAGCTGCCTCATCTGGAGTGCACTCAGCAGAGCCTGAAACACCAAGGCCAGCACAGTGGATCACTATATTTAGCTCACCGATCTTAGCAAAAGCCCTTTCAAGAGTTTCAACCTTGGTTACATCTGCAGCAAGAGTAGTTATACTTCCACTACCGACAGCTTCTGTCTTTTCTTCAACTCTTCTAGAGATGGCATAAACATGGTAGCCACGCTCTGCAAACATGAGAGCAGTGGCTTTACCTATACCGCTTGAGGCGCCTGTAATAAGAACGTCATTACCGTATCTTCTCTTCGGCATGACCCTTTTCCTGAATGTTCATGGCATCTGTTATCTTAATCTGCTCAGCTATAATCTCAGCTGCCTCATCAATCAAGTCTTCAGTAACAGTAGCCATGTAGCTTGTTCTAAGAAGGCACTCATTCTCAGGAGTGGCAGGAGGAAGAACCGGGTTAACGTAAACACCAGCATTGAAAAGATTTATTGCAAGGTGAAGTGTGTACTCAGGTCCCTTTGTATAGATAGGGACAATAGGAGTGTTGTCTTCTTCAACTATACTGATTCCGTGCTCCTTGAAAGCCTTTCTTGCGTAGTTCGCTATACTCAGAAGCTTCTTCGGCAGCTCTGGATGAGCTTCAAGGTGTCTAAGAGCAGCGAGGGCTGCAGCTGCGTTTGAAGGTGGAAGAGAAGCACTGAACATGAACGGGCGGCTTGTTGTCTTGACATAGTCAATTGCAAGCTTACTTGCAGCCATGTAACCGCCAAGGCTAGCAAGAGACTTACTGAATGTGCCCATGTAGATATCTACTTCATCTTCAAGACCGAAGTGGCTGGCTGTGCCTCTGCCGCCTTCACCGATTACGCCGAGAGCGTGTGCATCATCAACCATGACACGGGCGCCGTACTTTCTTGCCAGTTCAACAATATCAGGAAGCTTTGCAATATCTCCTCTCATGCTGAACACACCGTCTGTAACTATCAGACACCCTGCGTTCTCAGGAACTTTCTGGAGCTGCTTTTCAAGACCAGCCATGTCACTATGATGGTATCTGAGCATCTTGCCATAGCTTAACTTGCAACCGTCATAGATACTTGCGTGGTTTTCTCTGTCACAGATAACGTAGTCATCACGTCCGACAATGGAACTGATAATTCCGAGGTTTGACTGGAAACCGGTGGAGAATGTCATGGCGGCTTCTTTATGAAGGAACTTCGCAAGCTCTTCTTCAAGCTCTACATGCAGATCCAGGGTCCCGTTCATGAACCTTGAACCAGAACAGCCTGTTCCGTACTTATCAAGAGCAGCGGCTGCTGCAGCTATTACTTCGTCATTGGTTGTTAATCCAAGATAGTTGTTGGAGCCAAGCATGATCTTGCGTTTGCCTTCCATGACAACTTCCTTGGCCTGTCTGCTTTCCAAGCAGTGAAAATATGGGAAAATCCCTCTAGCCTGATAATCTGCAGGCCTGGTAAACTCCCTGCATTTGTTATATAAATCTGTCATATAGTGAATACTAACTAATGAGACAAAATAATTCAATATTTCAGGTTAGATTGCCGTTATTCTTCTTCAGCTTCAACTGAAATAAATCTGTAATCCTTAACATCAAAAAGACCGCAGTCTGTAATCTTTATATCTGGAATTACAGGTAGAGACATGAAGCAGAGAGTCATAAACGGGTCTACATCGTCTCTTATATGAAGAGTCTTTCTAGCTATCTCCTGTATTTCAGTCAGCTCATCTGCAACTTCACGGCCACTCTTATCTGCCATAAGACCAGCTATCTCGTGCTCAACGCTGCACACAACCTGGCCACCAGTGACTACGGCCATTCCTCCACCAAGCCGTATCAGTTCTTGAACGGCAGCATACATATCCTCGCTGTTGTCTCCTGCAACAGTTATGTTGTGTGAGTCGTGTCCGACAGAAGTAGCAACGGCTCCACCTTTCAGACCAAAGCCTTCGTAGAGAGCAAGTCCGACATTTCCCGTGCCATGGTGGCGCTCCACAACCGCAATCTTTACCACATCTTCATCGTTTCGTTTCCAATTGCCTTTCTCATCAAGGTCCACTGTGACCACGTTTTTCTCGGTAACAACCGAGCCTGGGATAACCTTGATTGTGTGCGCTCTGTTATTCTTAAGCTTAAGATCAAAGCTCTCTACGCTTAGATTCCTTACATTCATCTTTCCTGTAACAGCTGCGGGTACAGGGAAGTGCGCCACCTCAGCCAGGTACTGACCCTTAGAGGCCACGTGGTTTCCTGCAGTGTAAACCTCCACCGGGCGAATATCTTTTAGGCTCTCAAAAAGCACAAAGTCGGCCCTTCTGCCAGGGGCAATGGCACCGCGGTCCTTCAAGTTATAACAGTTACTTGCGTTCAGGGTTGCAATAGAAATGGCCACAATCGGGTCCAGTCCGGCTTCAACAGCCATTCTTATGTTGTTATCAATGTGTCCGTTATCAAGAATGGTCTTGGCCTGACAGTCGTCTGTACAGAAGAGGCAGTACTCCTGGTTCTTTATGTTCACACCCTTTAGTAGGTTCAACAGATCATGGCAGACGGTGCCCTGCCTGAGCAGCACGTACATACCGCGTCTCAGCTTGTCTTTGAGCTCTTCTGCAGTTGCACACTCATGGTCGGTCAAAACGCCACCCACTGAGTAGGCGTCCAGTGCTGAATCAAACACCGCTGGAGCGTGGCCGTCTATTACCTTTCCGTTGTTTATGGCTACCAGCATCTTGTCCAGTACATCTTCATAAGCGCCCTGAACACCAACGTAGTTCATCAACTCCCCAAGACCTAGAACTCTAGGATGGTTAATTCTCTTTTCTACAGCAGGAGCGAGAAGAACGGCACCTGAGTGTTCAAAAGGGGTAGCAGGAACACAAGAGGGGAACTGAAGGAACACAGAAAGAGGGAGGCCTTCAGAAGAGTCCAGCATGTAGTCCATACCATCCAGACCACATACATTACATATTTCATGTGGGTCCGCAACAACCGTTGTGGTTCCGCATGGAATGACAAGCTTTGAGTATTCAGGAGGAGAAACATGTGAAGATTCAATGTGCAGATGCGAATCTATAAAACCAGGAGCCATATACATGCCGTGAGCATCTACGGTTCTCTCAGCCTCTGGAAATGGTTTTTCAGAACTGCCGAAACCGACAAATTTTCCTCCGTAAATGTACACGTCAGATTCAAAGACTTCCTTGTTGAAAACATCTATAACCTTACAGTTTTTAACACAGAGTTCAGATGGGATCCTTCCGGAAGCAGCATCTATCAGGTTTTTAAGTTCAGACCTTTCCATATTTCTCTCCCTTATACAGTGAAGGACTGCCCAAACGGACAGTCCTTAAATCAGTTATTCATGTTAGACAATGTAGTTGATAATTATCTTTGCTACAAAGAGTAGGAATACAACCCAAGTTGCTGTTCCAATCTTCTTTGCCTTTCCGCTGATAGCCTTGAGGATAACATAAGAAAGGATACCGAACATGATACCGTCGGAAATACTTGAAGCACAGACCATCATGATTATGGTAAGGAAGGCAGGAATAGCTTCTGTCATATCTTCAAAGTCAATTTCCTTAATAGGAGTAATCATGAGAACACCGACAATTACGAGAGCAGGAGCTGTAGCTGCGCTTGGAATTGATCCGAACAGTGGCTCGAGGAACAGTGAAAGGATGAAGAGGACTGCAACTGTAACAGCTGTAAGACCTGTTCTACCGCCTTCAACAACACCGGCTGAAGATTCAACAAATGTTGTAACTGTTGAAGTACCGAGCATTGCACCAAGAGTTGTACCTACAGCATCAGCAAAGAGAGCTTCCTTGCACTGTGGGATGGTTCCATCCTTCTGAATAAGTCCTGACTTTCCGGCACAACCGATGAGAGTACCGACTGTATCGAACATATCAACAAAGAGGAATGTGAACATAACAACTATAAAGTCGAAGAGGTGGGCACCTACTTCACCGAAAGCAAACTCACAGAAGTAAGGAGTTGTCGGTACAAAGCTGCCACCTGCCCATTTTGTTACGCCAAACGGAATACCTACGATTGTGGTGAGAACAATACCGATCAGGATGGCTCCCTTAACCTTGTAAGCAAGCAGAGCTCCCGTGATCAGAAGACCAATACCTGCAACAAGAGCATCTCCCTTGAGCCAAGCACTTGAAAGAGCAGAAACGTTGCTGGAATCACCGACAATAATTCCTGCGTTCTTGAGACCAATATAGGCAATGAAAAGACCAATACCGGCACCAATTGCTTTCTTAAGGTTTGTAGGAATACTGTTTACAATGGCTTCTCTTACGTTGAATAGTGTCAGAAGCAGGAAGATAATACCTTCAACAAAGATTGCTGTAAGAGCAAACTGCCAGGAGTACCCCATGCCAAGAACAACATTGTAAGTAAAGAATGCGTTAAGTCCCATACCAGCAGAAAGAGCAAACGGAAGGTTAGCAAGAAGACCCATAACAAGAGAAGCTACTGCAGAAGCAATGGCTGTTGCTGAGAAGACCTTGCTCCATTCCATTCCTGATGGTGAAAGGAGTAACGGGTTAACAACAAGAATGTAAGCCATGGTCATGAAGGTGGTAATACCTGCCATGATTTCAGTTCTTACATCTGTTTTCCTTTCAGACAGTTTAAAAAACTTATCCATAAACACCCTCCTAAGGTTAGATGGATATATTTTAAACTGAGAATACAAGTTTGTTAAGTCCAAAATTGCAACAGAATGAAACAAAAAACAAAGGGTCAAAATACTATCTACTTAACAGGCCACAAAATCGAAGCGCAGACTTTAGAGTCAGAAAATGAGTATATTTCTGCCTTGCCACCGTGGAGCATGGCAATTGTCCCCACTATTGAAAGCCCAAGCCCTGTTCCACCACCGTGCCTTGAGGAATCTGCACGGGCCCACGGCTCAAAAAGAACCTCGCCGGCCACACCGGAGGGCAGGGCACCTGTGTTGAGAACCTTTATAAAGTAGTTTTCACCCTCTTGGCCCACAGAAAGCTCAACATCACACCCAAAGGCAAAAGCGTTTGTAAGAAGCTCTCTGCACGCCTTTTCCATGAGAGGCACATCCGCACAGAGATCTCCATCTCCATAAGAAATCTTAAATTCCTTGCCAAAAGAAGAGGCTAAGGCTTGTGCAAAATCCCTGCACGCAACTCTACTTAGAGAGAGTTTTCTATTCTGGAGAGTTGAGTAATCAACCACCTTTGAAATTCTGTCATTTAAAGTATCTGCCTCGTGTTTTAAGCTTTCGATTGTCTGCTTATCTGCCTCAAAGAAACCGTCACTTAAACCGTCGGTAATAATCTTTATTCCGGTAGCTGGAGTGCTCAGATCATGAGAGATACTTGTAAGCCAGGCCTTGCGGCCTCTCTCGTTAGCCTCCAAGGTTTTACCAAGATTCTGAATATCTGTGGCTATCTCTTCCATCTCACTCTTAGTGGCTCTTTTCAGCTCAACGCTGTGCTTGCCAGAAGCCAGGTCGTTAAGAGCAGTTCTCACCTCATTTACTGTAGAAGTGTTTCCGCGACTGATTAGAAAGGAAAGAACAACGGCTATCACAAGGCAGACTGGGATGGAGATGAGAATGCTTCTTATGCACGAGTTAATCAAATCTTTTGTATATCTGTAGGTCGCTGGATTGTATGAGTACAGGCCCACAGTATAGGTACTGTTTTCGCCAACAGCAATCTCAAAAGAGCCTATGTAATCACCCAGCTCATCGGCATTGGCAATAGGCATCTCGCCCATAGGCGCGTCAGTAGGCATCTGACCACTAGGCATCTCGCCCGCGGGCCTTTCGCCAGGAGTCATCTCACCCGTAGGCCTTTCGCCAGCGGGTTCGGTGCCGCGTACAGACTCAGGTTTCTCAGGCGGCCGTTCCTCAGAGAAGTTTTGGCTCAAGCCCATTTCGGTCTCAGCGTGCCTTTTCATGGTCAAGAGCTCGTGGCCCTGAGAGTCCATTATGCTGTAGGTGCTGATTCTGTTATCATCCAAAGCCTCAATGTAGTTAGAGAGGGCGTCCAGCTCCGTGCCGTCTTCT